>JABZGO010000011.1 GCA_015259305.1 Alloprevotella tannerae
CTATAAGCCTTTCGACTGGGCTTTAGATGTAGGTTATGCCTATCGCTTTACGCCCGAATTGTCCGTCTTTGCATCCGGCTCATTCTTTTATAGTCACCTGAGCAGCAATGCGCGTGGCGGAGCCTTTGGCTTAGGCGCCACCTATCACAAGCGCGATGTCCACCTCGGCAATCGTATGGCTGCTTATACTTTGACGGCTAAGGTTTCCGATCTCGGTCCGACCTTAGATTATGGCAATACCGAAGCCGACCTGCCCGCTTCTGCTGCTTTAGGCGGCGAGTTTGCAATGGCTTTATCAGAGCAACACGCCCTTGCCGCAACGCTCGGTGCGCGCTACTATTTTCTGCCCAAGGATTCCCACTTGTTTACATCCGGCATAGGCGTAGAGTATACCTATGACAAGAAATATTCACTCCGTGCCGGCTACGAATTAGCGGAGCACAATTTGAGTCACGCCACCTTTGGCGCCGGCGTCAAGTTGGGCGGCTTCAAACTCAATGCCGCTTACGTGCTTAAGACGAGCGAAGATGGTACGAATCATTTTACCCTCGGCCTTGGCTTCGATTTCTAAGACAATCATACAACATTCTTAAAACATAAAAACAAATGAAGAAACTTTCCACCCTGCTTTGCTGCCTTGCGCTTGGCCTGACAGCATCAGCACAAATTACGGAAACACCTGAGGGTGTTTTGCACGACAATCTTTACCGCCACAGCGATGCTTACGTTCGTGGCTGGACGAGCAGTAAGCCCGGCGTCTATGATGGCGCAGTCGGCAAAATCGTAGAAGCTTCTGACGGCTCACTCTACATCTTCAACCCCATTTCTTCACTCGCGAGCAACACTTGGTTGAAGCTCGATAAGGTGAGCAATGGAAAATACGTGGCAAAGTTGCCCCAACTCATCTATTCTTATATGGAAGATGATGACGATGACGATGAAGAGGCCGGTGAAGGCGTACAGCACAACTATTACGCACAGCGTATGGTGAAGTCCGGCGATACCTATATCGTTCCCACCGAAACGAGTGAAATCAATTTTACTTGGGATGGCTCTAAACTTGAAATGGAAAATACGGCCGGCACTTCTGTCATTCTTGGTGTAGCCGATAAAGACAAAAAATGGTACGAACATGGCTCTTGGACGCTTACCTTCTCCACTTTGGCCGGCGGACTCATTACGCCGCCCGCCGGTGCTCAGGAAAGGCAGTATCAGGTTGCTTATACCGGTAGCACGACGGCGCGCGTACTCGATGGTCGCGTTGACGGCAATGATATCTACATCAAAGGCATTTCTACGGCCCCTATCTTCAAAGACGCTTGGGTTAAGTTTACCATCGATGGCGATAAGGTAAAGATGGCCGGTGCTCAATATTTGGGACAAGCGAAGCGCGAAGATTTCGGCGGATATAGCAGCGATAAGTCTGCTTACCACGTCTTTGCGATGACCTACAAGCGCTTGGGCAACGACGAACTCGAACTCAAAGACGAGATCTCATTTGATTATGACGCTGCGCGTGGAAAATTCACCACAAAGGATGCCGTTTGCATCACGATCGGCTACCAAGATCCCAACGAAGACAACACGAAGGAAACGATGCGTGCCCTTTCGCTCACGCCTTACTCCGACCAAGTGGGCAATCCGGAAGCACCTACGCTCTACTACTGCTCAGCTTCACCGAGCTACGACTATGAAGAGTTGCTGACGACTTTTGCTTTCTACGTAAAAAATGCTGACGTTGATGGCAACTATCTCAGTCCGGACAGCATGTACTACAATATCTTCATCAACGATGCTACGGAACCTTACACGTTCGCAAAGAAAACCTATTCTTTCAACAAGGAAGATATGACCGACATTCCTTATATGTATAAGGACAGCCAGAATAAAGACATCAAGGCGATTGATAATATGCGCCTCATCCATTTCTACGACAAGGGTATCGACTCTGTAGCTGTACAGATGGTTTATAAGAGTGGCGACAAACTCTACAAGAGTGAATTGCTCCGTGCAAAAGTCGACAAGACCGCGTCTGTTCACGGCGTAGAACTGAATCCGGCTGCCGGACGTGAAGAATACTTCGACCTCGAAGGCCGTCGTTTGAATGCACCGGTTAAGGGTATCAACATCGTGCGCCGCGCTGATGGTAAGACCTACAAGGTTTTGGTGAAATAAGGCCTTTCCTCTTTTTATGTAAATTCCCCTTGAAAGCAATCAATGCTTTCAAGGGGAATTTTTGTTGAACAAGTTATCGTGTTATGATAGACTTTTATGATTTGTAGCTGTGATCATTTATTGAAGTCTCTTTATCTGAATATGTACCCCTAATACTTTTTTCGGGTACACGTTTCAAGAATATGTACCCGTTTTGGCTCTTTTGGGTACACATTATAAAGCTGATTGACTATCTATCACCGATTCTGTCGTTTCGTCTTGTCGTGGATTTGTCGAACCTTGATTAAGAAACAAAGCTATAAGAGCTTGATTGATATAATAATTCTCTCTTCCAATCTTTACAACAATTAAAACACCCTCATCAACCATCTTATTTAAATACTTAGAGGCTGTTTTACGCTGAACCATCAAATCCCTCTGCATAAACTCTATCTTAGTATAAGGATGATAAAAGAGATTGTTAAGCAATTCGTGTTTGTAGTTCTTACCAAATAGAGGGCGCAGAATCTGCTTATACTCCTGCATTAGTTTAGAGATTCCCCGTACCAATTGAATCGTGTCGCGAGCTGTTTGTTCTACGCCTTTGAGAATAAAAAGAATCCATTCTTCCCACTCCAATGCATTATTTTCACCTTTATCTCTAATAGCTTGGATCAAGGAGTAATACTGCGATTTATTTTGAGTAATATACCTGCTTAAGTATAGGATAGGTAAATCAAGTAGACCGTTTATTACCAAATAGAGAACGTTGATGATGCGTCCCGTTCGCCCATTACCATCATAGAATGGATGTATACTCTCAAACTGATGATGTATGATCGCCATCTTAATGAGAGGGTCTACTTCACACATCGCAGGATGATTGATAAAAGCTTCAAGATTTGCCATAGCTCTCTCTATTTCATCTATACTTTGAGGGGGAATGTAAACGATTTCTCCTTTACTATTTTTTAGTGTCGTCCCTGCTTGCGAGCGAAAGCCGGCTCTATTTCCCTCGAGGTGCATCTGGATGTCTTTAATTCTACTATTGGTCAATAGAGAATCTTTTCTTACCAACTCAAATCCCCGTTGTAAGGTTTCTCGATACTTAAGCACCTCTTTAGTTGCAGCTGTTATGAGTTGCTTCTCTATATCTATTTCAGCTTTATAGAGATCGTCTTGCGTCGTGACGATATTTTCTATTTCGGAGCTATCCTTTGCCTCTTGAAGGGTCAAGGTGCTAATTAGTATCGTTTCATTAGGCATTGTTGCAGCTATACCTTTTAACTCAGCCAAGGCACGATTAGCCCTGTTTACCTGTCGTAGTATATCTTTGCTCTCTATGTCAAAGTTGAGAGGCAATGAAGGTATGTTATAACTTGTGCCCATATCCATATAGTTACTTATGATTTGGCTTTCTAATTCTTTTAAAGGGATGTTATCCTCTTTATCATTGGCAAATATAAGGAATGAGAATCTATTAGACTCCTTTAAGGGAGTACTTTTGACGCTAAATGTCTACCATACCTCTTCTGAAGCAAAGTGAAAATACAAATGGACAGAGGAACAATATTGATAATTTTATCCACACTCCTCTCTTTCTTACCTGATAATGTCTTCAGATGAAGTAGATATTCTCCTTGAAAGTAATCAATGCTTTCAAGGGGAATATTTTGTGGGGTAAGCCTACTTACAGCGCACCTTTTTGAAATATTTTGTGCCACCTCGAACCCACATTGATCAGTTTACCCTCCGCTTCGAGTTGGCGGGCCAAGGCGTAAGTTTTGGCGGTAGAGAGTTGAAATCGTTCGCGTAAGTCGCTGATCTGCAAAACGGGCACTGCCGCAAAGGCTTCGGTCAAGACGCTCGCTATGGTCGAGGCTGACGGCATAGCCTTGTTGGGGCGGGGCTGATTCAGCAGCACAAACTTCGCCGCTTTCATCTGTCCCATTACCTCCTTTTCAGGCTGAAAGCGAATGGTCCGCACCTGCGGCCGTAGCAGGCGCGGGCGATGCGTTCGCGGGTGCGTGCGCAGATCCCCCTTGATGGCGAGCGAGAAGAATCCCAAGCCCGGCAAGTGTACGCGGTTGCCCGCCAAGAGTTGTGCTTTCAGTTCCTTACTCAGCGCCTCGAGCGTACCGGCCAAGTCGCTCATCGAGAAAGTCGTCCCCCGCTCAATGTTGCGCCCCATCTCCTGCAAGGAAGCCGTGGCATAGGGCGCACAAAGCGCCTTAAATGGTTTTTTACTGGCGAGTTTTCCACTCGTCGGAATGAGTTTGTAAGATACAGTCATACTGTTTACGGATTTAAAGTTAGAAAATAAATGATCGCCCGCTCTGCCAATTTTGGCAAGGCTTGATGGGCTTACGTTGTTTTCACGACAAAAAAGGTTTCAGCTCACGATGAGAAAGGCTTGCGCTCGTGAGAAAAAAGGTCTACGCTCGTGAGCGTACACGCATTAACTCTGCTCGTGTGTGTCACAAATGCATCGAGAGTAGTAGGTTTTTCAGGCTTTTCGGCGCTGATTTCCATCCCTCGTTCGCTTGTTGCCGACAAAGGTAAACATAAAAGTGGAATGGGCCAAGCCCTGCCCGATGCCAATGAGCGCCGCGCCAACTTCGCTGCCCGAAAAGTGCGGGCGAAGCCTCGAATAACGCACGAAAAACGAGTGCCTATCGCACTTAAATCCATTAAAAATGACGGGCGCTTCCTCGAAAGTTAAACATTGATAATTCATTTCCCCATCGCCGGCGCCCCTTTTCCCCCGTTGCGCAGCGCGCGCGGGGCGGCTTGCGCCCGCTTACGGGCATAGTTTGTTAAAATCCCATTCCCCTCCGCTGTAAAGTAAGTCGGCCGCCACGCGTAGTCTGTTGGCCGTTAAAATTATCCCTTCATCGTAGCCCCGCAACGCAAAATTAGCTAACTTCGCCGCGAGTTATGAGACGTTTATTGCTTCTTTTGAGCCTCTTTTCCGCCTTCCTGTCGCTTGCCGCGCGACCGGTAGCCGTAGAGAAAGCCCCCGACGATTCGGTGGCCTTGCCCATCTATGTGCAAGTCGGGAAGGTGAAGTACAAGGGTGACAGCATCCCCCACGTTATCCTGCCTACGCTCTACAAATATCCGCCGATGGAGTTTAAGAACGAGGCTGAGCGGCAGGAATATAACCGACTCGTCTCTAACATCAAACTCCTCTTGCCGATGGCCAAACTCGTGCGCTATACGATCATAGAGACCTACGATTATCTTCGCCTCCTGCCCGATAAAAAGAGCCGGCAAGCCCACATTGATCGCATGGAAGCCGACCTGAAGCGCAGGTACGGACCGATGGTGCGCAAGCTGACGCGCTCTCAAGGCCGCTTGCTGCTCAAGTTGATCGATCGCGAGTGTAACCAGACGGGCTATAACATTGCGAAAGCCTTTATCGGTTCTTTTAGAGCCAACTTATACCAATCCGTAGGTCTGTTGTTTGGCAACAGTCTTTCGCGCCATTATGATCCAAACGGCGACGATCGCTACACAGAACGCGTCGTGCGCCTCGTCGAGAGTGGACAGATTTAAGCCAAGGCGCATTTTCTCCCCTCCTTTTACCGAAAAACGTGGGCCATTCTTTGGTCTTCTTGTCGCTTTGCCGTAACTTCGCCTCGAAACGGTGCGCCTGCGCGCAACGAAAGTCCTTGCGCCGCGCATCATGAAAAGACAAGAAAAACCGAATAGTATGAAGAAAGACAAGAAACGTCTGACGAAAAAAGAAGTGACGCAAAGACTCTTGGCTCTGTTTGAGGCTTCGCCCGAACGATCCTTTACGGTCAAAGAATTATTTTCAGAGTTGCGCGCCGACAATCACCCCGCAAAGATGCTCGTCTTGGACACGCTCGATACCCTCGTCTTTGATGATTATGTAAGTTCGGACGGCAAAGGTCATTATCGCGGAGCTCCGCAACAACACATACTAGAAGGCACCTTCAAACGCAAACGTAATGGCTACAACTCCTTTATTCCTGATGATAGCGATGAACCGATTCTCGTCAGCGAGCGAAATGCGCTTCACGCCCTCGATGGCGATCGCGTGCAAGTAGCCATGATGGCGCGCCGAAGAGGACATGAGCGAGAAGCAGAAGTGATCGCGATACTCGAACGCTCAAATGATACGTTCGTAGGTCGATTGAAAGTGGAGAAAAATTATGCTTTCCTCATCACGCCCAGTCGCGTGTTGGCCAACGATATATTCATTCCGACCCGGAACCTGAAAGGCGGCAAGACGGGCGACAAGGTCGTCGTAAAAATCGTGGAGTGGCCGATGGAAGCTAAGAGTCCGATCGGCAAAGTCGTAGATATTTTGGGTCAAGAAGGGGAGAACGATGCCGAAATGAACGCCATTTTGGCCGAGTTTAATTTACCTTATACCTACCCGAAGCGTGTAGAAGAAGCCGCCGACAAGATACCCGACGGCGTGACGGCGGAAGAAGTTGCGCGGCGTGAAGATATGCGCGACGTGCTCACCTTTACGATCGACCCGCGCGATGCTAAAGATTTTGACGACGCACTCTCCATCCGCACGCTTGCAGATGGAGCTTGGGAAGTCGGCGTACACATTGCCGATGTGACGGCTTACGTGCACGAAGGTGACATCATCGATCGTGAAGCCTTGAAGCGTGCCACGAGCATCTACCTCGTGGATCGCACGATCCCGATGCTGCCCGAGCGCCTTTCGAATCAGCTCTGCTCGCTGCGGCAGGACGAAGATAAGCTGGCTTATTCCGTCATTTTCAAGATGAACGATGCGGGCGAAGTGTTGGATTGGCATTTAGCGCATACCGTTATTCGTTCCGACCGTCGCTTTGTTTACGAAGAAGTGCAATACATTCTCGAGCAGAACGGCGAGGCGAGTGCGGAAGATCTGGCCACGCCGGGCGAGCATCCCAAAGTGGTCAAAGGAACATCCCCCGTAGGCGAGTACGCCGCCCAACTTATTACGCTCAACAGACTGGCTAAACAATTGCGGAGCAAACGTTTCAAGCACGGGGCCATAGGTTTCGACCGTCCGGAGATACGTTTTGAAATCGACGACAAAGGCCACCCCGTTTCAACCTTTATCAAATTGGCCAAAGATGCGAATAAACTCGTTGAGGAGTTTATGCTCTTGGCCAACCGTACCGTGGCCGAGCACATCGGTAGGGTGGCGCGCGGCAAGAAAGCGAAAGTTTTTCCTTACCGTATACACGACGTCCCTGATCCCGAGAAGCTGATCACGCTGAGCGGGTTTATCGCCAAGTTTGGTTATAAAATTCGCACCGAAGGTTCGAAGAAAGACGTCAGCAAGAGCCTTAACCGTCTGCTCGAAGACGTGAAAGGCAAAAAAGAGCAAGGAATGGTAGAAATGGTGACGCTGCGTGCGATGGCCAAGGCTCGTTATAGCATCGAAAACATAGGCCATTACGGCTTGATGTTTGATTATTATACCCATTTCACTTCGCCCATTCGTCGCTATCCCGATATGATGGTTCACCGCCTCCTGACGCGCTACGCCGAAGGGGGGCGCTCCGTCAGCGCGAGCAAGTATGAGGAACTCTGCGAACATAGTAGCGCGATGGAGCAATTGGCAGAGACCGCCGAGCGCGCAAGTACGAAGTATAAGCAAGTAGAATTTATGGCCGATCGCTTAGGCCAAGAATTTGAAGGCATCATTGATGGCGTCACTGAGTTTGGTTTGTACGTAGAACTCGAAGAAAACGGCTGCGAAGGTATGATTCCCATTCGTAATTTGTCCGGCGATTACTACGATTTCGACGAGCGAAATTTTTGCCTCATCGGTCGGCGCCACCGCAAGCGTTATGCTTTGGGCGACAAACTCAGAATACGTGTGGATAAAGCCAATCTGGAGCGTCGCACGCTCGATTTTATGCTTGCTGATGATGACCTTCCGGCCGCGCCGCGCCCAACAGCTTTCGCGCCCGATAAGCGAGGACGAAAGAAGAAAAAGAGCGGGCGCAGACGCAAATAAGGTGCGTGCGTCGAGCATCCGATAGTTATGAAAAAGAGCAACGAGAAAATCACTCATGTTGCTCTTTTTTGTTGCGTCTGATAAAGTTTCCCGAACTTAACGCTTATTTTGCTTTTTACAATGCACTGCCTTCTTTTCGTTTGGCCCGAGCAAATGATCGTTTGGTGGTAACAAACTATTGTTTGGCGGGAGCAAACCATCGTTTGGCGGGAGCAAACAATGAGCTGTCCGAAGGCCATCGGCTGCAACTGCACACGGCGGACGTGAAATCCTATACATCTGCATCACAAGAAGCCAAAGTCGCAACAGAATAAGCGAAAGCAGCCGGACACAACGACTCAGCAGAACAATAATACCCGACCAACGATGCAAATGACAAAAGAAAAGCCGCTCTAAACCGGTCATTTTTGTAGGGATAACACTATCTTTGCAAATCAAATTAAAAGGAAAACGTCCCTCTTATGGAATATAATTTTCAAGAGATAGAACAACGATGGCGTAAAGCGTGGGCCGATGAGGCGCTTTACCACACAGAGATAGAAAAAGATAAGCCGAAGTATTATGTATTAAATATGTTCCCGTACCCATCCGGGGCAGGGCTGCACGTAGGCCACCCTTTAGGCTACATCGCTTCAGACATTTATGCCCGCTATAAGCGCTTGAAAGGCTTCAATGTCTTGAATCCGATGGGCTATGATGCGTACGGTTTGCCTGCAGAACAGTATGCCATTCAGACAGGCCAGCATCCGGCCGTGACAACCGAACGCAACATCGCACGTTATCGAGAGCAGCTCGATCGCATCGGCTTTTCCTTTGATTGGAGTAGGGAGGTGCGCACTTGCGATCCGGACTATTATCACTGGACACAATGGGCCGTGAGAAAAATGTTTCTCTCCTATTATGATACTAAAGCGCAACAGGCGCGGCCGATAGATGAACTCATCGCTCACTTGGAAGCTCACGGAACGGAAGGGCTTACGGCGGCTGCCTCGGCCGAAGATTTGCGTTTGACAGCTCAGGAATGGGCTGCGATGACTTGGGCAGAACGAGAGGATTTCTTGATGAACTACCGCATAGCTTACGTCGGAGAGACGATGGTTAACTGGTGTGCCGAATTGGGAACCGTACTGGCTAACGATGAGGTGGTAGATGGCGTGAGCGTGCGCGGAGGCTATCCCGTCGTACAGCGGAAGATGAAGCAATGGTGCTTGCGCGTCTCGGCTTATGCCCAACGCATGCTGGACGGATTGGAGACCGTAGATTGGTCAGATAGTTTGAAAGATACCCAACGCAATTGGATCGGGCGCTCAGAAGGAACTGAAATGCAGTTTAGCGTGGAACAGAGCGACGAAAAGATAACCATCTTTACCACACGTGCAGATACGATTTTCGGCGTGACCTTCGTCGTGCTCGCCCCTGAAAGCGAACTCGTTGAAAAGTTAACTACGCCGGACCAACAAGCAGCCGTGACGGCCTATGTCGAAGAGACCAAGAAGCGCACGGAACGCGAACGCATCGCCGATCGAAAGGTGACGGGCGTCTTTACAGGCAGTCGGGCCATTAACCCGTTTACCGGTGAAGCCGTTCCTATCTGGGTGAGCGACTATGTCCTCTCCGGCTACGGAACCGGGGCAATTATGGCCGTGCCGGCCCACGATAGTCGCGACTATGCTTTTGCGCGTCATTTTAATTTGCCGATTATCCCGCTGATAGAAGGCTGCGATGTGAGCGAAGAGAGTTTTGATGCAAAAGAAGGCGTGGTTTGCAATTCGCCGCGCGAAGATGCTACGCCCTATATCGATTTCTCTTTGAACGGAAAAACCGTGAAGGAAGCCATTGCCGCGACGAAAGCTTATGTGGAAGCCAGGGGATTGGGCCGCATCAAGGTCAACTTCCGCCTGCGCGATGCTATCTTCAGTCGGCAAAGATACTGGGGAGAACCATTCCCATTCTACTATAAAAACGGCCATCCTCAGGCGGTACCCGAAGCGGCTTTGCCGCTCGAACTCCCCGAGGTGTCCAAATTTCTCCCGACCTCGTCAGGCGAACCTCCATTGGGCAATGCTGAACGCTGGGCTTGGGACGAGGAGAATGCTTGCGTCGTAGATATGAACAAGATAGACAACGTTCGCGTCTTCCCCTTAGAACTCAGTACGATGCCCGGCTTTGCAGGAAGTTCGGCTTACTATCTGCGCTATATGGATCCATCGAACACGACGGCACTCGTGGGCGAGGAAGCCGGCCACTACTGGCGCAATGTTGACCTCTACGTGGGCGGTAGTGAGCACGCCACGGGTCACCTCATATATAGCCGATTCTGGAATAAGTTCCTCTTCGATCTGGGCACATCTTGCGAAGACGAACCCTTTAAGAAGATGATCAATCAAGGGATGATCCAAGGCCGTTCAAACTTCGTTTATCGCATAAAAGACACCAACACGTTTGTGAGTCTTGGTCTGAAAGATCAATATGAAGTGACGCCGATCCACGTTGACGTGAATATCGTGGCGAACGACGTCTTGGATGTCGAAGCCTTTAAGGCGTGGCGTCCGGAATACACTACTGCCGAATTTATTTTGGAAGATGGCAAGTACATCTGTGGATGGGCCGTCGAAAAAATGTCGAAGTCGATGTTTAATGTGGTAAATCCGGACGACATTGTCGATAAATATGGTGCAGATACTTTGCGGCTCTACGAAATGTTCCTCGGGCCGATCAATCAAAGTAAGCCGTGGGACTCTAACGGCGTAGACGGCTGCGCTCGCTTCTTGCGTCGCTTCTGGAATCTCTTCTTCGAAGGCGAAGAATTGCACGTAGCGGACGAAAAAGCAACAAAAGAAAATCTCAAAAGTCTGCACAAACTACTCAAAAAGGTAACGACCGATATCGAGGAGTTTGCTTATAACACCTCCATTCCGGCCTTTATGATTGCCGTCAACGAACTGATGCAGCAGAAATGCCGCTGTCGTGAAGTGTTGGAGCCCATGGTGATCGCCTTAGCGCCCTTTGCACCCTACATTGCCGAAGAGTTGTGGCACAAACTGGGACATGGAGCGAGCGTACATAAGGTTGCGTGGCCCGCATTCGATGAGCAATATCTGAAAGAAGACAGTTGCACGCTCTCCGTCTCGTTTAACGGTAAGACCCGCTTTACCATCGAAGTGTCTGCAGATGCCTCCAAGGAAGAAGTGGAGCGCTTGGCGCTGGCCCACGAGTCGACACAGGCGCATATTGAGGGTAAACAGATTATAAAAGTGATCGTCGTGCCCGGCCGCATTGTTAATATCGTGCTGAAATAAACATTTATGGAACTGAGACAATCTATCCAACACCAGATTAAAGACTATTTGATCATTACGCTGGGCTTGATCATTTATTCGATCAGCGTCACGTGTTTCATTTTGCCGTATGAAATTACGACAGGCGGCGTTATCGGCTTCGGTTCTGTGATTTTCTATGCCACCGGCTTTCCGATTCAAGCTTCATTTTTTATTCTTAACGTCATGTTGCTTATCTTGGCTATACGAACCTTGGGTTGGCGCTTCTGTCTTAAAACGATTTATGCCGTGATCGTCTTAACGGTCTTGCTCGATTTGGTACAGAAGTTTATGCTGCATTATGGTGCTGTTCATAGTGCAGAATTTGTGCTGAGTCCAAAAGGCTTCCCGCAGATCGTAAAGAATGATGCCTTTATGTCGTCCTTGCTCGGCGCGACGCTTAATGGAATTGCTCTGGGCATCGTGTTGCTCAATAACGGCTCAACCGGAGGTACGGACGTCGTAGCCGCTGTGGTCAACAAATATAAGGATATTACGTTGGGGCAGATTTTGATGTTTATCGACATCTTCATTGTCTCCTCAAGTATATTTGTGTCCGGGACATCTGTTTCCATACTCCTGTGTAGTTATTGTACGCTGATCGTGACCAGTTTGATGGTCGATTATGTGATGGACCGCGGCCGTCAATCCGTCCAATTCTTCATCTTTTCTCGAAAATATGAAGAGTTGGCCAATGCTATTACGAAGACCCATCGCGGCGTTACGGTTATAGACGGCGAAGGCTGGTTCACGCATACCGAACGCAAAGTTTTGATCTTGCTCGTTAAGCGCCGGGAGAGTACAAACATCTTCCGCCTGATTCAGAGTATAGACCCGCAAGCCTTTGTTTCGCAGACAAAAGTCATTGGCGTATTTGGCGAAGGCTTCGATCGCATTCGCGCGAAAGCCAAAAAGCCAACGCCTGTTAACGATGACGCTTTAAAGGAGCAAAAGGCGATAGATGTCGCCTCCAAAGTAATAGACAAGCCTTTGGAGTAAACGAGAATAACATTTAGACTGACGGATATGACGATGACAAAACGCCTGACAGTCGTCCCCCAAGGCGGATTGTGCAACCGATTGCGAGTTGCGCTATCCGCCTTGTCTGCTTTTCCTGACTGCGAAGTAGAGTGGGGGAGAGATAAGGCGTGTTATGCTTATTTTGACGAACTCTTTCAGCCGCTAAAAGGTGTGATTAGGCGTCGCTGGTGGAACACTCCTCAGACGCGGCGCAACCTGCACTTTCCCGCACTCTTACGCCGTTGGATTTACGATGCACAATTGGTAAATGCCAAAGCTCTGCCGGCTGTCATCGATAGGCCTACCTACGTCTCGACCGGCTATGCTTTAGGATCCTACGGACGCGAATGGTTGCAACGCCTTAAGCCGCTCGATAGCATCCGGCGGCGTATCGATGCCATCACCGCGCAGTTTCCCCCCGATATCGTTGGGGTGCATATCCGCCGCACGGACAATAAAAAATCTTGGAGCCACAGTTCGGACGAAGCCTTTTGGAGAGCGATGGAAGCCACAGGCGGCACATTCTACTTGGCTACCGACGACTTAGATTTGCGTCAAGCGCTCTGCCGCTACTTTAACGTCATCACGCAGCCGCTGTCATCCGTGCGCCGCGACACCCGCGAAGGTATTGAAGAAGCAGTCGTTGATTTATATTGTCTCGCAGCAACAAATAGACTATTCGGGAGCTACTGGTCATCATTCTCAGATACAGCTGCCGAGTTAGGAAACATTCCTTTATCCATTATACAATGAAGAAAATCGTATTTGCAACAAATAATAGTCACAAACTTACCGAAGTTCGCGCCATCGTCGGCCAACAAATAGAAATCTTAAGTCTTGCCGACATCAATTGCTTCGCAGACATTCCTGAGACAGCCGACACGCTCGAAGGCAATGCCCTGCTCAAAGCACGCTACGTCTACGATCATTACGGATTAGACTGCTTCGCTGACGATACCGGCCTTGAAGTAGACGCCCTGGGTGGGGCGCCGGGCGTTCATACAGCGCGCTATGCTTGCGCAGACCAGAATGATACCGAAGCCAATACGCGCAAATTGTTGGCCGAATTGAAAAATAAAACTGACCGTCGTGCACAATTTCGCACAGTTATTGCGTTAATAGAAGATGGAGCGGTCCGCTATTTCGAGGGTATTGTGGAAGGAAGCATAGCCACAGAGAAGATCGGAACAGATGGCTTTGGCTACGATCCCGTATTTATCCCCGAGCAAACTGGGCAAACTTTTGCCCAGTTAGGGCCTGCTGCAAAAAACGAAATTAGTCATCGCGCTCGAGCTGTGCGTGCCCTCGTCGGTTATCTGACGGTGCAGGCCGAAGGCGCATCATAAATGCTTGCCTCCCCGTGCGGCGCCGACACCCTATTATATAATGTGTATGAAGAAGGTTCTTGCTCTACTTTTTTTACTTACGGCCCTCTTGCCGCTTCGTGCTGTTGCCGACGGCCGATGGCGGATGTATCTCGCCTACCATAACAATACGTACAACGTACCGATGGGTACGCGGATTTTTTCCTTGTGCGATGGCAATTTATATAGCTACGATACAGCCGACAATTCAGTCCACTATTTCTCGAAATTAGACGGACTTAACGGCAAGTCCATACGCTTCATTGCGCCAGCGCCCACGCACCAGCGCCTTTTAGTCGTTTATGCTGACGGCAACATCGATTTAGTTGCCCTCAATGGGGATGTATTCAACATTCCTCAGCTGAGGAATGCCAATGGCGGCGATCTGATCATAAACGATCTAGCCCTCAATGGCGACGAAGTCGATTTAGCGACCAATGAGGGAATTGTGAGGCTCGATATGAAGAAAGCCGAACTCAAAGGCTATTATAAGCTAGGAGCAAATGTCGCTTCGGCCATTGTTTTCGAAGGAAAACTCTACGCCGCACTCAGCGATAAAGTCTTGGCCTGCGACTTAAATGCCAATATGTCCGATAGAAATTCCTGGCAAGTCGCACTCAATGCCTCCGTGCGCCGATTCTTTGTCTTCGGCCGTCGCTTATTGTTCCAAGTAAGCACGCCTTCCGCTGCTTTCGGGCAAGGTTTGTGGGCGCTGACCGCCGGTTTGCAGCCACAGCACCTCGCCGCCACTGATTATCCTAAGGCTTATGTTGATGCTTCAAAGGCAGTTTTTGCCAACGATGCCCAAGTCATCGTCCTCGATGTCGCACATCCCGATCAAATTGCTCAAACTTTAACTGCCAACAACTCGTGGAGTCACCTCACATTATCAGGTTCTACTTTTTGGGCCAGCGAAGGCCTGAGCGGCCTGCGCAATTATAAGGTGTCCGGAAACACACTCCAGCCCGCCGGCATCCAACTCGCAGGGAGCGGCCCCAAGCGCGATCTCTGCTATTATATGAAATACTATGGCGACAAACTCCTCATTGCCGGCGGACGTTTGGATCCTTACGACCGCATCCACTTTCCGGGCACGCTAATCCAATATGATGGCCGCGATTGGCGCTCTTTTGAAGAAGAAGACATCGCTGCAAAAATAGGCTACCCCTATACGGATATCAATTGTGTCGTGCAAGACCCGCGCGATCCCACGCATTATTTTGCAACCTCTGCAGGAAAGGGACTTTTCGAGTTCAAAAATTTCAAATTTCAGAAGCATTACTCGCTCCACAATTCCCCTTTGCGATCTGCCGTCAAAGACGGCAACGCGCCATATTACGTTCGCCTCGACGGACTCAATTTCGATAAGGCCGGCAACTTGTTTATGGTCAACAACCACGCAGATAGCGTCATTCAGGTCTTAAAAGCCGATGGCAGTTGGGCATCCCTCTATGCCGATGGCTTGAGTAAAGCCCCCACACTTGAGAAAACGCTCATCGATAATAAAGGCCGCCTTTGGATAGCTTCTCGCCGCACGATCGATGGGCATACGGCCGGCCTGTTCTGTCTCGACTACAACGGCACTATCGACAATACGAGCGACGATATCTCCAAGTATCGTACGTCCGGAGTCAACGAAGACGCTACAGCCTTCGACTTTGGTGGGGTATATGCCTTGATGCAGGATGATGATGGAAGCATCTGGGTCGGAGCAGGCACAGGATTATACGTCATACCCAACCCCGACGATTGGTTTAAGTCTGATTTCTACATAACGCAGATCAAAGTGCCCCGCAATGATGGTACAAATTACGCCGACTATCTCTTGGCTAAAGTGCCCGTCAACGCCATCGCTACTGACGGCGGTGGGCGCAAATGGATTGGTACCTTGGGTGGCGGACTCTATCTCGTCAGTCCTGATGGCACGAGTATTCTCCGGCACTTCACGAGCAAGGATTCGCCCCTGCTTTCCGATAATATTTATTCGCTGGCCGTGAGTGAGGCTGATGGCGAAGTAATGATCGGCACCGATGTCGGACTCTGCTCCTACTTTAGCAATGCTGCGCGTGCACAGGCCGAGCTCGATAAGAACAATGTGAAGGTATATCCCAACCCCGTGCGCCCCGAGTTTAAGGGTATGCTGGCTGTTAGCGGACTAACGGCCAATGCTGATGTGCGCATCGTCAATACGGCCGGCCACGTCGTTGCCGGCGGCCGATCTGTGGGCGGATCCTTCAACTGGGATCTGCGAGGTACTGACGGCTTCCGCGTTCCGAGTGGCGTATATGATATCATGGTGGTCACAAACGAAGCAAACAAAGGTATAGTAGCGAAGGTTACGATCATTTAGCTTTCTGTTGAATTTTTGCTGGCAATTTACCAAGGCATAAGAAAAACGCTAATATTTGGCTAAAACCCTATTATTTAGGCCTTATGTTGCACTTTTGCCGCTAATGATAGGCCTTTTTTCTTGATTTTCATAAGAAAATTAGAAAAAAACTTGTGGGTATCTCCGACTTACCCTATATTTGCCTGTATTAAATCGACAAAGAGATTTATTAACGCAAAAAAAATGCCAATATGAACAAAAGTGAACTCGTAAGCGCAATCGCTGCATCTGCAGGATTAAGCAAAGTTGATTCCAAGAAAGCACTCGACGCTACATTAGAAGCCATCGCCGGCGCATTGAAAGCTAACGACAAAGTTGCCCTCTTGGGATTTGGCACTTTCGCTGTGACTGAACGCCCCGCACACGACGGCGTTAACCCCGCAACGAAAGAAAAAATTCACATTCCGGCAAAGAAAGTTATCAAATTTAAGGCCGGTGCAGAACTTTCCGGAGCTTTGAACTAAAAGAACAACGGAATTTAATGTCTGACAAGTCGTAAAAGGGTTTCCCTTTAGCGGCTTGCTTTTATAGCATAGTCCTATACTCTCTGGCGCTCGCGTATTAGAGCTCAAGGCGCTAACGGCCTCCGTCGCTTCTGTCTCTTCCCTCGAGTCTGTCTGGCCGGCAAGCCTTCGCCGCCTCCCGCACAGATCGCACCCGGGTTGCAATAGATAGCGCTCAAGGGCGGCAGACGCTTCGTCTTTCCGCCCGTTGCCCCCTTCAGTTCCAAGCAGACGCGTATCAAAGACGCAAAATCAATCGCAAAATATTTGGGCAATACCAATAAAACGCCTATCTTCGCCCCCGATATTTAGCCCCTTGCAGTGCAAATGTAGCTGTTGGGCATCAAGCGTTCCCTTTTTTTTGAGGTACCACGCTTTGAGCAAGAATCAATGCAATATTAATTAAACGCATAATATGAAAAAAATCCTTTCCCTCGTCATTTTTGGCCTCTTTTTGTCTATAGGACTCACATCGTGCAAAGGTGATTCACCGGAGCCACCTATGCCGCCCGCAGCACAAGGTAAAAAACTCGTTGGATACGTTGATAGCGAAGGCATAACGATTAAAACCATCAAATACGATACGCGCGGACGAATCATCTTCGTCTCAACGATCAGACCGGATGATGAAACAAACAAGATGGTCGAAAGTAATTTCACTTATCACTATACAAACGACAGCATCATCATCTCAATGAGCGATCCTGACGGTAGCAATGTGGGCAGTATCAAATGCGAACTCGACAGCAAAGGTCGGGTGTCAAAGATGTTCGTACCTGAAGTATA
Source organism: Alloprevotella tannerae (assembly GCA_015259305.1). GTDB lineage: Bacteria > Bacteroidota > Bacteroidia > Bacteroidales > Bacteroidaceae > Alloprevotella > Alloprevotella tannerae_B. The sequence continues at coordinate 17,535 of JABZGO010000011.1, forward strand.
TGATGAAGAGGCTGCAATGTATCTCTTTACCTACGATAAAAATAATCAGTTGATCAATAGCTACGCAAGCTACAACGAAAGCGAAACAATAACCTGGTCGGAGGGCAACATTACCGGCATCGTAAATCAACACAAAAAGGCTACGACGCAGACCACCTATACTTATACCGACTATAACGCAAAGAATTTTATCAACCTCGGTGCAGTTGATGGGACACCCAACATCTTGGGCGTTGAGGGCATTCTCTTTTGGCAAGGCTATTTCGGAGCTTATCCTAAGAACCTTGTAAAATCAAGTTTTGTTGCAGGTGATGATGATAATACCACCTTTACCTATAAGGTGGATGATCAGGGATATGTAGTCAAAGCCTCTAATTCTGACAACGACTTCTGCGTGTTTACTTGGAAATAATCCCCTGCTTATAACAGCCCCGATTGACAGTCTTGCCGATCGGGGTTCTTTTTTTTTCTGCCTATATCCGACCGATGCACGATGCAAGGCTGCTTTTTATTTGAAATGGCACACTTTGACCGGCGCTTCACTCAGCCTTTTATCTCTTTTCGTCTACTTCCTCTTTGCTTGCTTGGACTATCAGTCTTAAATCGTACTCCCATTGCACCCGCCTCGTTTGTCTTCTAAAAGCGAATCGCCCCCTTTTTTCGCTACATTCACCTCTTTTGTTCACGACGACACATTATATATATAGGAGCAACGCACGTTCGCAAGCCGCCGGCGCATTTTGTTTAGCTTTACGGCTACACTCAGTTCGGCAAAGGCCATCTTTTGAAGCAGCTTTCTCCCCTATTCTTGCGGCACACCGATTTTTTAGCGTGTCTCTGCCGCCCATTTTTCTGCACCACGGCGGCTTTCGCAGCATAAAAATCCCGCCTCCCGGCTTTTTTCTCACGAGCTGAAGCCTTTTTAATCGTGAGCGCAAGTGTTTTTTCTCACGAGCTGAAGGCCTTTTTGTCGTGATCAAAAAGCCCCCAAACCCTTCCGGCGCGCCTCGAAAGCAAGTTTTCCTCACTTTTTCCACAACTTTCTTACCCCCGATTTTCGTCGTTTTTCTATCGATTCTGCCATTTCTGCATGTCAAATTCTGCTATCTCTGAAATTATTTTTGTTTTTGCGTAAAAAAGTTTGTGTGTGTGTTTGGTGG
>JABZGO010000120.1 GCA_015259305.1 Alloprevotella tannerae
GCGAATAATCGCATCGCGTTCTTCTTTATTGATCATAAACGGTTCTAACAAGTTGCATTCTTGAAGGCCCGGCTGTGCGATTATCGTCACTTCGCGTTGGTGGGGATCAATCTTTCTCCTCCTCCCATTGCTCGACGTTTTCGTCCATTCTGTACTGTTTGGGCGTCACCTCCCTTTCGCGATGGAATGCCAGATAAAAGGCTTGGCGCGAAGAGAAGCCGCACATTAGGCCGATTTCCTCAACAGTGTATTCACTATATCTTGGGCTGCGTAGCATCCGGCAAGCATCGCGTAAGCGATAGCCATTAACCAGAGCATTGTAGTTATCTCCCGTGTGCAGCCCTACTACCACCGAGATGTAGCGTGGATTAGTGTGCAAATCAGTCGCCAGTTTCTTTGCAGAATAATCCGGATCCAAATATCGTTTTTCCACGCCTATTTTTTCAACGATTTGGACAAAAAGCTTGTCAGATAGTTCGTCACGTATCCGAGCGTAAGAGGCTCTTTCTTTCGACTTTGAAGCATTTGAATCCTTCATGATATTGCTATTGTATAAGTTGGATTACCGCAAAGATATATATTCTCCTTTTTTTTTGCAAGTAGTTCTATAAATATTTTCTCAAGAATACGTTGATTACGCTTTTGTTTAGTAGTCTTTTCACTTTTAACTCTCAAAATATAAAGAAAGCTAAAGGCGCGAGGCGGCTAATCGGTGGCGTTTTTAGAGAGATTCGCTCAAAACAAGTCGGATTATTTGACTAATAGAAATAAAAATCCAAGGACCATTCAGCGTCGCCCTGATTTACCGACAAAAAGCTGTGAAAAATCATGACAGAACAACCTATATCAACCTATGCACAACGCCGTTATACCCGGCTATCTTCCAACCTCCATAAAGACAGTCGAGAACGGCGAGAAAAACCACTAAAAAATGAGGGCAAATAATGGGAATTTTAACGACGAAGTAGCTACACGACTTTGGTTTTGTGGCAGCAAACTATCGTATGCCGGCAGCAAACCATAGTTTGGTCTGGCCAAACGATCGTTTGGCGGCAGCAAACGATGCACGAAAGCGGATCAGCCCATCAACACACCAACCGAACGCTATGATTTATTAAACTTAAAACAACAAATAAGCAAATACTTATAAGTTTGTAGCCGGCATCAATAAGCGGCGAGGGGGAGCAACGCCTTCGCTTCCCCCTCGCCGTTAAAACACAACAGATCTTACTTGCTTATCAATGAGGCATAAGAATCAGTCAAGGCCTATTCAGGCACATAAATGACCTCACCATTCTCCAACTGATAAGCCACGCCTACTTTCTTTCCACGCGCACCGTCTTTGTTTGTTTGATCTTCTGATGGTGTGTAGCGCTCTATCTTATCGCCTTTCTTGGTTATGATTTCCATATTGTCCTTGCCGGGATTTTTTACCATCGTATAGTCTGACTGACTAAAGACTTCGGTCATATTAAATCTCGTAACGAGGGCTACCATCAAGGCGACAGCAAACACCATAGCCACATCGAAGAGATTGCCGACAACGTTCATCGGGTTAAGCTCTTCCTCCGTATCCATTAATCTTCTTCGGCGTCTCATTTTTCAGACTTTTGGTGAATAAGATCGGCCACATATTCGAGTCGGGTCAAGTCGTACATAAACCATCTGCGCTTCGTCTGCTGCGTAATGACGCCGATGGCGGCTGCAAACAAACCGACGACGGTCGTAGCAAAGGCTACCTGCATATTATAAGCCATCGAGGCGATATCGCCCTTAGACAAGCCGACCAGCGCCGGCCCCATCGGAATAAGCGTACCCATCAAGCCGAGCATAGGGCCCATCTTGGCCAGCGTTTTAGGCGTACTGAGTTCCTTCTCCATGAGCAATTCGTAGTCAGCAATCAGACGTTGCACTTCGGCCGGCTGATCCCGATGCTCCAAGATGCCCAAGAGCGTGCGGACGACCGGAGCGGTAGAATTGTGCGGCAATTTTTCAGCCACTGCATCCGGGCCTTCGGTCGTCACATCTTTCAGTGCGGTATCGACTATGGCCTGCGCCTTGCGCACACTTAAATATTGGCCGAAAAAACTCCCGATGAGCAGGAGCGCTCGCCCAAACAAAAGAATGAGCAAGACGATAACCGGAATGAGCAGACCGGTTGAAATCCAGAAAAGTATGTCAGAAATGTAATTCATATTACGAGTTATTTACGAGTAAGTTTGTGGTGATCATATTTTATTTTGAGTCGGCGCAGCAAATAGCCAACGATACTGCCACCGGCAGCAATTGAAAGCACGAGCAGCGAAGCTCGCCAGTCGACGTTATCAATCGAGGCGGCCGCCGAAGTGCCATTTACGGTAACGATTATGCCGATGAGTGCCACCAAGACATTGCTTAAGAAGAGCATCTCCAACCGCGTATCGCGATCGGTCAGCATGCGGCGCAAGCCAAAGGATGCTGCGATAAGCAACATCAGCAGCGTGCCGCTCACCCCCGCAGCAACGAGGGTGAAGTCGACACCGGGAAAGGCAAAGATGCAAGCTGTGAGCAGACTGAACGTGGCGGGGAAGATAAAAAAGCCGGGATAGAAACGCAGAAAAACATCCAAATAGCGCCGCCATCGGCTGTCGCGAGCGCGCGAACTGTCTCTCCGGGCGATGCGTAAGCAGAAAGCAGCCTGAATCAAAACGTCGAGACTCAGCACTACAGCCAGGTCGCGCATCAGCGTGGGCGTGGCTAACCAAGTGGCAATCTGCGTGCTCGATTGCTCGATGGCGTAAGGCCACATTGCGTAAGTAAAACTACAAACTGCGACCATCGTAAAGAGCATAGCCCGCACGGAGACGAAGGTTTGCTTCAACACGAAATTGAAGCAAACCAATAGTAGCAATAAAGTGAACAATTGCTCCATCGTAGCAAGCTTTTATTGGCGGTGCTTCCGATTGCGACGCACCACCCATAGGAGTCCGCCGAAGATAACTATGATCAAGCCCACCATCAGTGCACCGTTGATCCACTGACTTCGTTTTTGCGCCTCCGGCGTCAAATCTTCCTTCTTCAAGACTTTGCCGTCTTTGCCTTTCGCTGCACGTATATCGTCAATATTTGCTTTATAGGCTTTGGCCGTTGCGGCATCAGTCTTAGAAGCTATGAAGTCGCGTAGTTTGGCATTGTCGCAGACAAATCCTGAGCAAGACGGCTTATATTTGTTCACAAGATCCGTATGCAGTTTGGCCAGTTCAGCCACCTGTGCGGCGTCGGCCTTCCACATACCCTTGCGCGCCGCTTCGAGCATCACGGCCGATATCTCCTCTAAAGCGGCAGGGTTGCGCTCTTCAAAGTACTTGCGCAAGCCTAAGTTGAACTTATCCTTTGCATATACATCGAAGATCTCCGTCCACATTTCTTCATCGATGGCACCCGGCTTCATCACTTCCCAGCCAAAGGTGTTCTGCACCAATTCGGCAAAGCCGTTGGCGGCACTCGCCTCCCCTTTCATCTGCTCCTTGATGTAGGTAGGATTGAACAGCGTCGTGCGACTCTCTACGCCGATGGCCTCTTTTACTTCCTGCATCCGCATACGATTATGGTTACGGTAGTCGCTCAGATAAGCGTCGGGCTCTTTGCCCGTCACTTGCTTTACGGCAAGGTTCAAGCCTCCCATAAATTCATATACGTGGTCGAGACTCAAAGCGCCCCACGTGTTGCTCTGGCGCGGCTGAATAACGACGTCGGTCCGCGTTAGGGCTGCCTCAAAGGCAAACTGATCGAAAGCTTCCCATTCTTTCTCATCGCCATAGAAAGCGCCCATATTATTAATATAAGTATCGGCGATCTCAGAGCGCTTCTCCCAGCGGTCGCTGCTCATCACCATCGCTTGAATGCCCGTTCCGTAGCCACCATTTACGCCACCAAATACGCGGCGAGTGGCCATTGCGCGCGCCGCTTTTGGCGAAACGCCCTTCTTGGTCAGTGTGCGTTCGGCCTCAACGACACCTGCTGCCACTTGATTGGTATAGGCTTCGTCTTTAGCGGCAGCGGCCATCTCGACAGCCCGATTGATAAGGAAAAGACGGGACGCCGCAAGATCGCGCAATTGACCTGAGGTCTGCACAACGACATCAATACGTGGACGACCCAATTGGCGCGAAGGAATCAGGCGTAAGTCAGTAACACGTCCAAAACTATCGCGAACAGGTTCGACACCCAGCATATAAAGCACTTGAGCTATCGTGGCGCCTTCGGTCTCTATAAACTCGCCGCTCCACAGCGTGTAGCTGACTTTGCGTGGATATTCCCCTTTATGACGCTTGCGATAAAGCGAAATTGTATTCTCGGCCAACTCTTTTCCTTTCTCCCAAGCAGATTCCGAAGGCGTGTTTTCAGCATTGATACCGAAAAGATTGCGCCCCGTGGGCAAGGTATTGGGATTCACGATAGGATCGCCACCGGGAGAAGGTTTCGTATAGCCGCCGCTCATTGCATTGAGGAGCGCATTCAACTCCATTTGAGGAGAATCAAACAGAGCTTGCTTATAACGTTGTATGTTTTTGATCGTACGCTCGACTTCCATCACGGCATAGGCGAAGTCCTTTTCTTGTTTTGTGAACTTCGGGCGCTGCGATGCTTTCATCATGGCAGCCATCATTGCACTGGGATTTTTCGAGGGGGCAGACGTATTGGTTTTTTGCTTACGTGGCGTTGTCGTATGTGCTTTGGCAGCAGCGACCTGCGATCGGCTGCTTGACTTGCTGACTTTCGCGGGGTGAGCTTTTGCGGCGGTTGGCGATAACGCGTGCTGCGTAGCTGTTTCTTTTGCGTCAGCTGTCTCTCCACCCGACATCATGGCTTTCATCGCTTTCATTGCCTCGGGATCGGGCGCACCGCCTTTGGCCGCCATTGCTCGCATCATCGCAAGCGCCTCCGGACTTGGTTTTTCGCCTTTGGCTGCCATCTCGTGCATAGCCTTCATAGCTTCCGCATCAGGTTTTCCGCCCTCTTTCGCCATTTTTTCCATCATTTGGCGCGCTTTTGAGGACTTCTGCTTGCGCTGTGCCGCTGATGGTTGCGCAGCGTGCTTCGATGATTGAGCCGAAGACAACTTCGCTTGCTTCATCATAGCCTGCATCGCCTGCATCATCTTTGCATTGGGCTTACCGCTGCCTCCGCCGCCCATCATCATCGCCATACGATCGCTGGGGGCGGACAAAGCATTGTATATTGTATGTGCTCGTTGTAACTGGGCCGGCGTAATATGAGCTACGTTACAGATTAGTGCGTCAGTAGCCGCAGCCGGATTGGTCAAAATACGGCCGACAAGAGCACGCGCCGGATTCAAATAGCGTTGCGTGAAAAGTGCATTGTGCTTTAGCGCTGAATCGTCAGCTTTGCCGCGCATCTTATCCAAGGCTAAAAGGGAATAAGCAATAGGATCGGTGCACATGGCAAAGATACTACTCTGAATACGTTGAGGTTCGTAGGGAACGCCCAAGGTATAAGGTTGGCCAATAATCTTGGAAGTAGCAATCTCTTCGGCATAGTTGTCTATACGCAAGATTTCATCTTCCGTGTAGGGCTTTTTCATATCGGCATCCAGCTCCAATTCGCGCTGTATGCCCAACTTGATCGCAAGCGCTTTTACGTCAAGCGAGGCGCGATCAATCGCAGCTTTGTTGCCATCAGCCACTCGTGCATTGAAAATCTTAATTTTCTCCTCCAAACTTTGATAGATACTGCGCGTATTACTTTCCAAGAAAGGCGGCGTCAAGTAGGAGATGAGTCCGGCATAAGAACGACGCTTAGCAATAAGCGACTCTCCGACATTGCCTATAGAGTAAATATAAAAATGCGGCAAAGGACCAACTAAGCGATCGGGCCAATCAAGCGAGCTTAAGGCAACTTGTTTGTGAGGCGTAAACTCAAGGCTACCGTGTGTACCGAAATGGATGAGTACATCGGCTTTGAAACCAAAACGCGTCCAAAGATAGGAGGCGATATAAGTATGCGGC
>JABZGO010000121.1 GCA_015259305.1 Alloprevotella tannerae
ATTGGTGTCAGCAATATAATGATGGTAACCATAAGAGAAAGGACCATAGAAATCGGAATAAGAAGAGCTATTGGCGCAAAGCCCTCTGACATCGTAAAACAAATTATGGCGGAAAGTATAATCCTAACAATTTTAGCAGGAATCAGCGGCATTTTTTTCGCCGTCCTATTATTAAATGGAGTAGAAATGATTGTCAGTACAACGGGATTAGACATTAATTTTCAAATATCTTTCACGCTTGCTCTCGTAGCTTCTTTAGCGCTCGCCATCTTAGGAGGATTAGCCGGAATGGCCCCTTCTCTGCGAGCTTTATCCATAAAGCCCATAGATGCAATCAGGAATGAATAACAAACAATCGAAACAAAACAATCAACAATAACTATGAAGAAGTTTTTTAAATGGAGTTTGCTCGTCTTTGTAGCAATTCTCTTTATTGGCACTTTTGTTTTCCTTTATCAACGCTCAAAACAGGAAGAAATAAGTTATGAAACTTATACCGCAGCGATAAACAACCTGGAACAAACAAGCGTTGTCACCGGATCTGTAGAACCCCGCAATGAAGTGCACATCAAACCGCAAATTTCTGGGATCATCAGCGAGCTTTATAAAAAAGCAGGTGACGAAGTAAAGGAAGGTGAAATTATTGCAAAGATCAAAGTCATTCCGGATATGAGTACTTTAAGTGCTGCAGAGAACAGATTGCGACTAGCAAGAATCAACTATGGTCAAGCCCAAACAGACTTCGGAAGAGAGAAAAAGCTGTATGACTCACGACTCATTAGCGCAGAAGAATACGAAAAAAGCCTGCAAACACTTAGACAAACTAAAGAAGAAGTTGCTGCAGCTGCAGACGCTTTAGAAATAGCAAAAACCGGAGTTTCAAAATATCAAATGGCGATGAGTACCACATTGATTAAATCTACTGTGACTGGATTAATTTTAGATATTCCTATAAAAGTTGGCGAGTCTGTTATTATGAGTAACTCCTTCAACGATGGAACTACGATTGCCACCGTGGCCAATATGAATGATCTTATTTTTAAAGGCTCTATTGACGAGACAGAAGTAGACAGAGTTCATAAAGGGATGCCTATGCAAATAACGATTGGAGCTCTACAAGGAAAGAAATTTGATGCGACTTTAGAATATATTGCCCCAAAAGTAAATAGTACAGCGAGCGCAGCAAATCAATTTGAGATCAAAGCAGCTGTGAGGATCAACAATAAAGCGACGATTCGTTCCGGCTATAGCGCCAACGCTCAAATCGTATTAGACAAACTACAACAGGTCTTAACTATTCCCGAAGGTGCCATAGAATACGAAAAAGGGAAGCCTTACGTCTATGTGTTGACGAAAGAAAAGCCTCAAACATTTAATCGTCGCGAAATAAAGACAGGAATGAGTGATGGCATAAACATTCAAGTTCTCTCAGGACTCAAAGTAGGAGATAAAGTAAGAGGCAATCAAAGTCAAAAAACTGAATAATTCGCAACAATGATGAGAAGTTTTTTTGTTGGCATAACGTTACTGTCAGGGATATCTGCATTTGCACAGCAAACCATGAGCTTACGCCAATGCATTGACTATGCTTTGTCACGCAATGTACAGATAAAACTACAAGAACTCAACAATCGTACTGAAGCATTAAATGTTTCAGCAGCCAAGAATGAGCGACTCCCAGAGGTTGGTGCAACAGCCAATCAGAGTTTCAATTTCGGGCGTGGCCTAACATCTAGTAATACGTACGTAAGTCAAAACACACGAAGCACGAGCTTTGGGGTTTCAGCATCGGTTCCTATTTTTACGGGATTCAGATTAGTCAATCAGCGTAAACAAGCCGAATTAAACTTATCCGCAGCCGTTGCTGATCTAGAACGTTTGCGTGAATCTTTAAGCATACAAGTTACGCAAGCCTATTTACAAGTACTCTATCAAAAAGAGTTGGTTAAAACGGCTCAAGATCAATTGGCTTTAAGCAATGTTCAATTAGAGCGCGTCAAAGCATTCTATGAAAACAAGAAGGCCAGCGGATTAGAAGTTACACAGGCTCAAAACACCGTGGCCCAAGACGAATTGCAATTAGTGGAAAACCAAAATGCCTATCGTTTGGCCTTGTTAGATCTCAGCCAACTGATAGAAATGCCTTCTCCGGATAGTTTAAATGTTGCTGTTCCACCACTTCAGATACCACAGCATCCATCTGATGGCCCACAGCAGATCTTTAATGAAGCCGTAGCTGCCAAACCGGAAATAGCAGCTCAACAGTTTCGCATTCAAAGTGCAGAGAAAGGAATCGAAATTGCCCGTGCAGGCTATTGGCCGACACTGAATTTGTCTGGCAATCTTGGTAGCTCATACTATAAAGTCAATGGTTTGTCAGGCACATCGTTTAGCAAGCAGATGAGAGATAACTTTAGCAAGTCTATCGGCTTATCCTTAAACATCCCCATCTTTGATCACTTCACCACCCGCACTAACATTCGCAGAGCAAAGCTCAATTATGAGACCCAACAAGAGCAATTGCAGAACACGCGAAAAGCGCTATATAAAGAAATTCAAACTGCTTGGTATAATGCAGTAGCTTCTGCCAAGAAGTTTGAAGCAAGTATTAGTGCCGAAAAGACGGCTCACGAAGCTTTCGATCTTATGACAAAGAAATATGAGTACGGGAAAGCGAACGCAACAGAGTTTGATGAGACTAAGACGAAGTATCTTAACGCTGTCAGCAATCGACTTTCTGCTCAATACGATTACTTATTCCGCACTAAAATCATTGATTATTATCGCGGAAAGACAATAGAATAAACGCTATGGATGCATTCTTATCAGCCCAAAACATTGTCAAGCGTTATGCACAACATACTGCTTTAGATGGTGTTTCTATTAACATTGAGCGTGGCACGGTTTTCGGTTTGCTCGGTCCTAACGGAGCGGGCAAGACTACGCTCATTCGCATTATCAATCACATTACAATGCCCGATAGTGGTGAGGTCACTTTCGACGGCCATCCACTAACGCAGGAAGATGTCAGTCGGATTGGTTACTTGCCGGAAGAGCGTGGGCTCTACCGCAAGATGAAGGTAGGCGAGCAAGCCATTTATTTTGCCCAACTCAAAGGTCTGTCCAAGGCTGAAGCAAAAGAGCGTCTTCAATACTGGTTCGAAAAATTCGACATTATGCCTTGGTGGGACAAGAAACTTGAAGAGCTTTCAAAAGGTATGCAGCAGAAGGTACAATTCATTATTACCATTCTGCACCGTCCTCCTCTTTTGATTTTCGACGAACCTTTCAGCGGCTTTGATCCGGTTAATGCGGAGTTGCTAAAGCAAGAAATTCTTTCACTAAAGCGTGAGGGGCACACCATCATCTTTTCCACTCACAATATGTCCTCAGTCGAAGAAGTATGCGACAATATTGCATTAATCAACAATGCCAATGTAGTGTTATCAGGCAATGTTCATAAAATTAAGGAAGACAACCGCACCGGCTTGTTAAAGCTTTGCACCACTTCCGGCTCACTTACCGAGCGGCCGGATCTTTTTACGATTATCGATAAGGAGGAATCGCACGGTTTAATTCGTTATAGCTTAAAAAAGCAAACGGCTGTGAGCAACTCCGAGTTGATCCGTCTATTCTCTGACGAAGTAGAAATTCGCTCTTTCCAAGAACAGATGCCCAGTATGAATGATATCTTCTTAAAAATCGTAGGACGCCATGAATAAGATTGCCATTATTATCCGCAGAGAGTTTCTGACACGCATCAAGAAAAAGTCTTTTATCATACTGACTATACTGATGCCTTTTATTATGTGCGCTGTGGTCATCGTACCTTTACTTTTGGCTCAAATAAACAGCGACGAGGAAAGTAAGGTTGTCATCGTAGACAAAACCGGCCATTATGCCGACTGCTTCAAGGACACCCTCAGCTTTCATTTCCAAACTTCACCCCAAATTCTACCCGCTTATAAGAGCGATACATCTGATATTTCAGCCGTTGTGCTCATTACCGATGATTTAGCTAAAAATCCGAGTGCGGTTCAGATGTATTCGCATAAAGAGGTAGCTGAAAATCTTTATCAATATGTTTCGTCTTGTTTGAATGACCAAGTGCGTAAGGATAAGCTAATGGCTACAGGTATTCCCGAACTTGGGAAAATGATCGACAATATTCAAGCAGAGACGTCTATCCGCACAATAAAGTGGAGCGAAGGTGGGGAAGAAAAAGACTCAAATCGCGGCATTGCAATGGCTGCAGGCCTTATTATGACGATGATCAGTTACTTTTTCGTCCTGACCTACGGAGGTATGATCATGCAGGCCGTTATGGAGGAGAAGGCCAATCGAATTGTCGAACTTATTGTCTCAAGCGTCAAGCCCTTCCAATTGATGTTGGGAAAGATCGCCGGTATTTTATTGGTCGGACTATTTCAACTGCTCATCTGGGCTCTTATTTTGGCTATAATTGTGCCTACTGCCGATAAGCTTTTTGGCGTAAACATAGCAATGATGAGCGCAAGCGGGAGTACAGCAGCCGTACCCGACGCCGGCTTAAGCGATGCTATGATCATGTGGCTGAGCGTTATGAATCTGCCCTATTTGGAAATGGGCATCATGTTCCTACTCCTTTTCATCGGTGGTTACCTACTCTATGCCTCCGTCTTTGCTGCCATCGGCGCAAGTATAAATGAGCAGCAGGATTCCAGCCAATTTATGATGCCTATTATGCTTTTGATGGCCTTTTCGCTTTATGCCGCGATCTATAGTGTGGAAAACACTGACGGCCCTTTAGCTTTTTGGGCTTCTATATTCCCTCTAAGCTCCCCCATCGTTATGATGGTGCGCATCCCCTTCGGCGTTCCGCTTTGGCAGGAAATCTTATCCGTCGCCCTACTCTATCTTACGGCCCTATTGGGTATATGGGGTAGCGGACGCATCTATCGTGTAGGAATCTTGATGTATGGTAAGAAGCCCTCACTCAAGCAAATGATGCGCTGGATGCTGAAGGGGTGAGGCTGATTTCCTAAAATGCGATCACGATGTCAAGCGGTCATCTCAGAAGTTTTGAGTACAGCCTTACCGCGTAGGCTATTTGATTGACGACAAACCAATATAGCGCTCCCGAGAGTTCTTTTGCATACGACTTTCGGGAGCGTTTGTTTTATTTTAATCTTTCTTTGATTGACGACCAACTTGATAAGCTCGCCTAAAGCTTCCGACCTCGCTACGTAAGCTAATGGATACACACAGAGAATAATAGGATTTTTAGACCATAGCTTTATTTCTCTCCGCTATAGCAAAATAAGCATCGAAGAAGGCGGATTTACCTAATTCTTTTGTCGAATCTATGCTATTTCTGTGAAGCAAGAAGAGTCGTTTGGCCCGAGCAAACTATCGTTTGGTGCCAACAAACCATCGTTTGGCCCGAGCAAACTATCGTATGGTGTCGGCAAACAATGGAAGAAAGAAAATGACAACATAAAATATCGCTATATATCAAGTGAACAATGGTCGTTATATCATTGATTGTATTGATATTGTAAGATAAATCAAAGTCTCATAAAGATGAAAATAGGAAGTAAGGATTTCTACCCTACATTTTATGGCCCTCAATCTTTGTCGTTGAAGAGGCCGTAAGCATTGGCAGCTAAACCGGATTTGCAGAAAGCGATATCAGGGCTTTTATTGTCCGCAAGATTTACATACCTACTACCCTGCTACAGACTTTCCGTTTATCTATTACCTACTAAAGCAGACGCAGTAAAGACGGCGCAGCGGCAAAAGGCTTTGCAGAACTTTGTGCTTAGCATCTATTCTATTAACTTTGCGCTATCTATATGTAAAAATTCGATGGAAGATTTCATAAAAGTGGCCGCTGCTACCCCGAAAGTAAAAGTAGCCGACTGCACCTATAATCAAGAGCAACTCATAGCCGTAGTTCGCCGCGCCGAGGCAGAAGGCTGCGATGCTGTGT
>JABZGO010000122.1 GCA_015259305.1 Alloprevotella tannerae
CTTCGCCAAAGCGCATTTTGCTGAAACCTTGCAAGTCGTTATAGACGCTACGACGAACACCCATATTAAACGATCGGGGATAAAACTTGTCGAGCTTCTGCTTCCGGCCGCCGCGTATGCCGCCGGTGGTGAAGAATGAGGTCATCGCGTAGTTAATCGCTTTCTGAATGGGGGTGAATGAGCTATGTGCACGATCCGGACCACCGAAAGCATCGCAGGGTGAGGCCTCAAGTTCTGCTTCTACGGCATTCAAGTAATCGGGCGGGATGACAACGTCGGAATCTAAGACGATAATGTATGTACCTTGGGCACGCTCAACACCATAGTTACGCGTTTGTCCCGGGCCTGAGTTGTCCTTATAATAATAATGTACGTCCAGTTGCGCCCGAAAAGCTTCGACCTCCGTTTCGCATCTTAGTTGGGAGCCATCTTCAACTATGATTACTTCGAAATCTTTATATTTCTGCTCACAAAGACTTGCTAGCAACTCGCGTACCTCATCAGGGCGATTAAATACAGGGACAACAAAGGAATACTTCATAGCTGCGAAATTACGCAAAAAAGATACAAACCCAAATATTTCCGCATAAAATCGGTTGATGTCCTTTCATAAGATGATTTCTGCAGGTATGATCTGACTTCATTATGTCCTTATGATTTCACCAAAGAAATTTGCAACGATTCTTTCTTGATATGACTTTCAAAAGTGAAGAGGTCTGTTTGTGGTTGCAAAGCGGTAAACTTGTACTCGTTCTCTATTATTGTAATCAATAATGGAAAATCGCCGTCATTAGAGGACGGTCGGAATGGAAAATGCTCATTGTTTGCTCGTCTAAAATCTTTTGCTTATCTTTGCAGTGAGCATTGGGAAGGATGTTTCGTGAAGTGCACGCGCGGATGCCGTTCCCTTGTGATTTATAAACCTTCTAAAACCATGTATTATGGACTATTCTTTAAACAAACGCAAAATGTCTCTTGGCCCTATGAAGGGTAGAGAGGTTTATGTCGCTAGTCCTGTTTGCCAAAAACAGCGAATTTCATTCGATAAACTTTGTGCGCGAATGGCTGAAGACACTACGGTCGGTGATGCTGATGTGGCTGCAGTGTTCTACAAGTTTCGTACAGTTTTGAACCAACTCTGTTCGCAGGGCTTCATTGTGGATGCCGGCCCGCTCGGAACGTTTCGGCCGACTTTTACATCGAAAGTGGTAGCTAAAGAGAAAGACTTTAAGCCGATGGATTGTATTTCTAAAGCCTACATTCGCTTTACGCCGACAGCCGATTTCCGCCGCTTAAAGCATGTGCAATATTATCGGGTAACTAAACTTCAGAAGCCACCCAAGCCCTCGGGCGGCGGCCTTCCGGGTAGCGGAACATAAATACGTAATAACTTAGATTTGAGTAGGAGGAAAACGTCAGTTTTCCTCCTACTTTTTTTGTATCCCTATACCATCTCAACGCGAAAAGGTACGTATCTTTTACCCAAAAGGTACGGACATTTTGCGCAAAAGGTACGGACCTTTTATCCAAAAGCAACGTAAGTTCTTGATAGAAGAAGTGTATATGCAGCTTATTTCACGGATTTATGTAAATACATCTTTTTAAATACACATTTGCCATAATAATTTTTCTGTTAATTTCTAAATGGGGTTGTGTTCCATAAATTAGGATGTAAGAAATAATTATATTTCAAAGATCAATATTATACCTCTTTTATGTTTGCGTTAATACTGCCTTTTACTATTCCGTCTAAGATTCTAGTCCTTGCTTTCTTTTCAAAATCATATATTTCGGGAGTACTCCATTGTTGAGTTTGTCTGACGAAATCCATCATTTCATTTAGTTTTAAGCTCAATTCGTCTACTCCGTTACCTCTTCCAAAATTATCCAGTTTAGCTTTTGGCATATTGTTGCTAAACTTAGAGTTGATACCACGGCTTATCAGTCAAAGATTACCAAAGTCATTCAGTCCTGTAGTTGCGTCTAATTGGGGGTGTCCCTCTAGAGCATGTTGAGGATAGAAATGTTCAACAGAAGTTCTATATGTAAACTCGAAATTTGTGTATTTGTTTGGATCTTGTTTCCATGTGAGGTAATCGTAGAAGTTGAAGATAAAGTTTTCTACATTACACCCATTATCTATGAAATCCCAATGAATTGTATTATTGCTAGCCTCGAAATTATTTTCATAAATGATAGTTTCCCTCAATTCCGCAGCATTATTCCTTGTGAGGTACTTTTATATATTGAAGTGACATTTTGGGGATTTATCCATTGATATGGGGATTTTCTGGGGTTCTTGGTTCTTGCATAGTCATGAAATCCCCCACCCAAACCAATGGGGAAGTATGATAACCACAAAGAAATACTGTTTATTCAAGGAATACTTCAGAGTAGTATGTTTTATTTGTATATAGGTTCAGAACGTTCTGCCTTCCGGTGCGCACCCATTTTGCCGGCACGCTGACAAAATGCAGGATAAAGGCTTTCAGCCTGCTTGTCTTTTTCAATGGCTTGACCTTATCGCTGATATGACGGACGAGATAGAGATAGAAGTTCTTCAGCATGGCGGTAACCATCATGAAAACCATGTTCTCAGCCATAAAGGAAAAGGGCAGATGTGACCATCCAAAGTCATTGTTCTGTATGTCGAAGTTCTTTTCGCTTGCTCCACGCTCATTATAAAAATTAATGATGTCTTTCTCGGTAGATGTCCAGTTGTTGGTAAGGATACAGCGGTATGTGTATATTACTCCGAAGATATCCGTCTGTTGCTTGCCATCCTTGTCTTTCAAAACCCAACTTTGAGAAAACGTCCATAATATGATAAATTCCACCGAAAGAAGTGATATTCTCGTTTTTAATTGCTACCTTTGTCATGTCAGTTTTTTGCTTACTTGTTATGTTTGCAGCACCAAGATAGGTGAAAATTCTGACATATTCAAGTGTTTTTAGAACTTTGTTTCTCAGACACTTGGCGTTCTCACAAGGGTTTATGCTGCGGAATTAAGGCTATATAAGAAGTCAGACCCATTTCTTTGTTTTGCGGTTCCCGTTTTATTTGAAGCTGGTGTGCTGAAGATAGGGGATGATAAAGAAAGAGAATACCATGAATGAGTCCCTTCTTTATAATCAGAACAGATCTTGTGACCTCTAAGAATCGTTAAATAGCTGAGAGGATTTCCCTAAAGTTGAATGTCTTATTTCTTTTATTTCTCCTATATATCCGTTATTTCTAACTGATAATTGGTGATTTATATCCTTTCATCATCGTTTTTTTGTCTTGTTAAAGATAGCGGGATTACCGCAAACGTAGTTTGCACGATCGCTCTCGACCGGTTCTTGGAAAGTTGCTTTTATCAGCATTTTGCGCTCGTCCGTAGTAGTGAAAAAGCAGCTTTGGGGAGTGTAAAAACTTTCTTAAGTGATCGTGAAAATTGTCTTAGGTAATCGGAAAAACTTTCCCCTATGATCGTAAAAATTCTCTTATAAGACAATTTTTCGACGCTTATAGGAAAGTTTTGCGGCGCTCTATTATGTTGATAATCAGTAGCTGTTTTGGCCGATTTTCGGGGTGTTTTTGTCCGATGCGTGGCGTTCGCCTACGTTTTTGCTTTGGGTGCGTTGGAAATGGTGGGGGGAGGGTAGTGGTGTGGCAGTAGGTGTGAGTTGTTGTTTGATGTAGAAGTAAGATATAACGCAACTTCTTGCGGTATATTTCAAAGGTTTTGTGGTCATTTCCTTGCCATAGTCGTGAGAACATCCGATATTTGCATTGTCCTTTCACCGGTGTTAAGGAGCGGAAAACCTTGGTAGTTAGGGATCTTTATCGTATGGAAGTGCTGAGCTAAACCGGAGGAAGGGAAAACTACCGCTTTTTTATTTTTCTTCTTCCTATTTCCTTTTTACTTGAAGTTGCGTTTATAATGCGTCATTGTGCGTCAGTGCGGCTTCGGATTATTGGGGTTAATGATAACTTTTTAGGGTTGCTCTTTCAAAACCTCCTTGTTCTTGTACGCGTTGGGTAATTTGAAAGACCAAGCCTAAGGGGTTGTACAACGGGGGCATTAAATAGGGTTAAAGCGTTGCTCGCTTTAACCCTGCTCTGCCAAAAGACCAAGCCTAAGGGCTTGTTTTATTGCGGCACACTTATTGGCTTTTGTTGTTGCTTCGCTCTAACACCTGCTCTGCTGAAGGGACGAATTATAAGGGCTTGTGCCGCGCGTGTGAATTTTGCGGTTGGGGGCTTGTGTGCTTGTTGTATGATTTTACTCCTCATTGCATTTGCTCCGACACGACGCTGCTACATGACCACTATCGGGCAGGTGGCGTAGGGCGATATTTGTTGTTGAGCTTTATCAGATTGAGCTAAATACTCTTGCACTCCTTTTTTTAGTGGTGCCCATTAAGTATTCTTTCTTTTCTTGGGTTTTGGTTCGGGTAGTTCTTTGCAAGTGGACCGCACGAGAGCGGCTATGTATTCGTGATCATCGAGTTCTTCGATATAAAAATAGTTTTTAGCGCCTTTGTATGGCGGTTGAAGCAGCTCCGTGCGCAGGAGTTTTCGTCCTGCTTCCGTTGGCTTTATGTAGAACCGGTTGTCGCAAATGAGGCCGAAAATCTTGTTGTCGCAATAAATACCATAGTCGCCAAACATTTTCTTTGTGATTATTTCTCCGGCATCAGCACATTGGTCGGCAACGTACTGTACAAAATCAGGATTAGAAGCCATTCTTGATCAGTTTTTTAATTGTGAGCGTATTTGCTTTCGTTTATTTTTTTCTCCTCAAAGATTATCAAGTAGTCAAACTTTGAATGAACGAGGAATCTTTTCAGAATTGTCGAGCCATACATGGCCTTATACTTTTGCGGTAATGAATCTTTGGCTGTCCTTACCCAATCGTTTAGTGAAACATTAAACCGCGCGCTATAGAAGTCTGCCCCGGCCTATGTTGAAGTTGCCGGAGAAACTGTTGCCTTCGTATGGACTTTCAACTATCTTTCGTAAGGATCTTGCGATCGACGCTTGCGTCTTGTTATAAAAAGATCTCCAAAAGAATGTAATGTGCACGTTGCCCTTATTTGGGGAAAGTATATTGATGACAAATATAAGCAGATGTTTTGATTTTTTCAAAGAGCTTTCTCTTAAGAAACTTTAATCAATTTCTTATAGGTACGTGCCTTATAAATGGGAAACAGAGGACTGATGAATGACAAATCTTCACATTTTACCGACAAGGGTGGCCTCTTTTCGCTTTCTACGATCCTTGCTTTTTCTTTACTAAGCTGAGTTGTAAACCTTTCCGGGCCGGAGAAAGAAAGGATGTGCAAACTCCAAATATGATTAAGATAATATTCTATCAACGGCTATTAACAATAAGACGAAATGTAGTCAACCAAAAACATAAACTACCAACTTATCGTGTCTCTACACGTTGAGATGAGCGTCTCTGCCCGTTGAGACACGAGTCTCTGCGCGTTGAGACGATTGTATCTACACGCAGAGACATCATTTTGGCGCTTTGAAAATAAATTGACATTACTGAGCGAACTAAGACTCAACGACTAAAATGTTGCAAATTGCATTGTAGACTTTTCGCGCCTTATGGTCGGTCGTACCCTCAAACTTGAAAATCTTATGGGCAAGTTTCAGGTGGAAAGACTTTCCGTTATGGTATGATCAATCGTAGGACTTCGCAAGGCATCTTCTTTTGGGGTTGTTCGGCAAACGGCTTGAAAGTGAAAAATAGGTGTGGCTGATTTTGAATGAGCATATAAGCCGATAGAACAAAGGCGTCATGGAGAGTAGTCGTCGCGAGTTGGTTTTCGAAGGGACTGGTTCGTGACAAACCTTCATAAACGAATGTCTCTTCTTATGTCTGCTTCAAGCTTAGCTTGGGCGGCTTGGGCCTTTGGCTGTGAAAGGAGACCTTTGCAAAATAAGGAG
>JABZGO010000123.1 GCA_015259305.1 Alloprevotella tannerae
ATATAGGTTTGCCGTAGCTCGGCGAGGGATATATTCTCTTTTTGTTTGGGTGTAAGGTCATCTGCCTCTTTTTCTACCCAACGATAAGCGTCAATCTTGTTGAACACAAGAATAGTGGGGCGTCCGGAAGTTCCTAACTCTGCTAAAGTTTTTTCGACTACTTGAATTTGCTCTTCAAAATCCGGGTGAGAGATATCTACAACGTGTAGGAGTAAATCAGCCTCTCTCACCTCGTCTAAAGTACTCTTAAATGAATCGACAAGGTCTGTAGGGATCTTTCTGATAAATCCTACCGTATCCGTTAGCAAGAATGGCAGATTATCTATGACGACTTTGCGCACGGTGGTGTCCAATGTGGCGAAGAGTTTGTTTTCAGCAAAGACTTCAGACTTTGACAACAGATTAAGTAGCGTAGATTTTCCCACGTTAGTATAACCTACTAAAGCTACACGAATCATTTTTCCGCGGTTGCCACGTTGCGTCTTCTTCTGGCGATCAATATCAGCCAAACGTTGCTTGAGTAGAGCCATTCGATTTAAGATAATGCGGCGGTCCATTTCCAACTGTGTCTCACCAGGGCCGCGCAAACCGACAGAACCTTTTCCTCCTCCGGATCCTGAACCACCACCTTGGCGTTCCAAGTGCGTCCACATACGTTGCAGACGTGGCAGCATATATTTATATTGTGCCAGCTCTACTTGCGTCTTGGCATTAGCTGTCTGTGCGCGCATTGCGAAGATATCAAGAATCAGATTCGTGCGATCTACAACACGTACGTTGATTTCCTTTTCTATATTGCGGAGTTGCTTGGCTGAAAGCTCATCGTCGAAAATAACTAAGTCTATTGCTCTCTCAGCCTCCTCTTCGGCGATGATGTAATCGCGTATTTCTTCAATCTTTCCTTTACCAACATAAGTGACTGAGCTTGGGCCGTCTAATCTTTGCGTGAAGCGTTTGGCAGTTGTTGCGCCTGCCGTTTCGGCCAAAAACTCTAATTCGTCTAGGTATTCCTTTGTCTTACGCTCGTCTTGTGTCTTTGTAATTAGTGCGACAAGTACGGCGCGCTCATTTTCTTTTCTTATTGTATTCCGTTCTTCCATAATTGTGTACAAAGTTACGGTTTGACTTTTATAGAGCAAATAAAAACTTCTTGAAAATCTTATAGGTATAAGAAAACGTTTGCATTGAAAGCGTAGACTAAAAGAGGTTTACGCAGCAAGTGAGAATTTCTTTCCTCGGTGCGCCCTCCTTTTATCAATCGTATTGACACTGTTGGACATACAATAGCAGCAATGTTACGTTTATGAATAGAGTGGAGCTCTTTTTACCTCACATATTATACTGTCATTCTTTCTCTGTTTACTCAGCTTTATTACCACACCGTAGTTATAATATCTATTGTTATTGCTCCATACTGCCACAACTTTTATTTCAAGTGCTAATATTTCTTTCTGTAATAAGGTAGAATATATACTGAATAGGAGATCTCTAAGCTCTTTTTCTGCTTATTTTGTCCCTATTTCCCGTTTTGATGTGGTGATAAGTGAATTTGTAAGAAGAGAAGATGGTTTTGCAGAAGCCTCAAGATATTTTCCCTTTCAGTAAGCATTACTACAAACAACTGGTATACAATAATTTACAAAGCCAAACTCCTTTTCTTTGAAAAAGTACTATCGTTTTACAGAAAAAGTACTATCGTTTTTACTGAAAAGTACTATCGTTTTTTATAAAAGCAAGTATCAAGATAAAATAAAGGTATTATAACGATAAGAAAAACGTGGTATCATTCCTTATAGATGTAAAGTATTTTAGCTACCTTTATAGCAGACAATTGAGCGAAAGAATTCTGCGAAGAGTGCAGAAAACTCTCCCTTGAAGTCTATAAACAATCTAAATCATGGGACTATTCACTGAATAAACAAAAAATGAATATGGCCCCGTTGAAGGGGAAGGAAGTATTTGTGGCAAGTGTCGTTTGCTGGAAGCAGCGCATCTCGTTCAGCCAACTTTGCGAGCGAATGACTGAGGATTCTACCGTAGGACAGGCGGACGTTGCAGCTGTATTCTACAAGTTCCGCAACATACTCGACCGACTTTGCTCGCAGGGCTTTATTGTCGATGGCGGTCCGCTCGGCACATTCCACCCCACATTCTCGTCAAAAGTTGTCGAGAAAGTTCACTAAACTTTTTTACAAGAAGAGGCTTAAAATAAGTTGTCTTATGAGAATGTTCCCTCATCAAGGTTTATTTACACTATATAAATAATCGTATTACCTTCGCCTGTCAATAACCATTTCGCATTAACGCTGAAATAATCTGTAAGTTTTTATTGGTCAAATACGTTTAGTCTATCCACTTTATTCTCTTCCTGTCTCCTAATTGTTGTTTGTGATAGCCCGGTAGTTTGGTTTTGATAATTCAAAATATAAAATTCTCCATTTATGAAATTAGGCGGAAGCCCCTTTTTCCGGAACTATCCGCCTAATTTGTCAAAATAAGATTTCGTTGTTTATTCTTCTACAGCTGCCTGTGCCGCTGCAAGGCGTGCAATAGGAACTCTGAAAGGAGAGCAACTAACGTAATCTAAGCCTACTTCATGACAGAAATGTACAGAAGATGGTTCTCCACCATGTTCTCCGCAGATACCACATTTTAGTGATGGTCTTACACTACGACCTTTTTCTACAGACATCTGTATCAATTGACCCACTCCGGCGCGATCAAGAACTTGGAAAGGATCGACTTTTAGAATTTTCTTCTCCAAGTAAATCGGAAGGAATGTAGCAATGTCATCACGACTATAGCCAAAGGTCATTTGCGTAAGGTCATTGGTTCCGAAAGAGAAGTACTCAGCTCTCGTGGCTATTCTGTTAGATGTGAGTGCTGCACGTGGAATTTCGATCATTGTACCAATCTTGAACTCAACTTCAACACCTTGTTCTGCAAAAATGGCCGCAGCTTCTTGGCGAATGACTTTTTCTTGCGCCTCAAATTCATAAAGAATACCAATCAAAGGAACCATGATTTCCGGATGCGGATCAAATCCTTCTTTCTTCAATTCGCAGGCTGCTGTTAAAATAGCGCGCGTCTGCATTTGCGTGATTTCCGGATAAGTGTTACCCAAGCGACAACCACGGAGACCTAACATTGGGTTGTGCTCGTAAAGGCTATCAACACGTTGCTTGATATATTCCGGCGTTACGCCCATCTCTTCAGCCATAATAGCTTGTCCTTTTTTGTCGTGAGGTACGAACTCATGCAAGGGGGGGTCAAGCAAGCGGACGTTTACAGGGTAGCCGTCCATCGTCTTAAAGATAGCCTTGAAATCTTCCTTTTGATAGGGCAGGAGTTTGTTTAATGCTTTGCGTCGGCCCTCTATATCGTCGGCCAAAATCATTTCACGCATAGCCACTATCTTTTCATTGTCAAAGAACATGTGCTCTGTGCGACATAGTCCAATACCAACAGCTCCAAAGCGACGAGCAACTTCTGCATCTTGAGGAGTATCTGCATTTGTGCGAACTTTAAGTCGAGTATACTTAGCGCAAAGATCCATTAATGCTGCAAAGTCTCCACTTAATTCTGCTGCTTGGGTTGCAATTTTGCCTTTGTATACGCTACCGTTCGTGCCATTTAATGAAATATAGTCGCCCTCTTTAAGAATCAAACCATCAATTTCAACGATACGCTTCTTATAATCTACATTTATAGCGCCGGCACCGGAAACGCAACATTTACCCATACCGCGTGCAACAACAGCCGCATGACTTGTCATACCGCCTCTGGCTGTCAGAATACCTTCAGCCTCTGCCATACCGGCCAAATCCTCAGGACTGGTTTCTATACGAACAAGAATGACTTTGTGTCCATCTTTATGCCATTTTACGGCTTCATCTGCAAAGAATACGATTTGACCGCAAGCTGCGCCAGGAGATGCAGGAAGACCTCTGGTTAACTCTTTAGCCTCTTGCAATGACTTTTTGTTGAAAACGGGATGGAGTAACTCATCCAGTTTCAAAGGTTCGCAGCGTTTGATTGCTGTTTTCTCGTCAATCATTCCTTGCTGCAATAGGTCCATTGCAATTTTAACCATAGCAGCACCTGTGCGCTTGCCATTACGAGTTTGTAAGAACCAAAGTTTACCTTCTTGTACGGTAAACTCCATATCTTGCATATCGCGATAGTGGTTTTCTAATTTTGTTTGAAGTGCATCTAATTCCTTATAGATTTCAGGCATGGCCTCTTCCATAGACGGGAATTTCTCTCTACGTTCTTCTTCGGTAATTCCCTGAAGTTCCGCCCAACGACGAGAGCCTTCAAGTGTGATTTGTTGAGGGGTGCGAATACCGGCTACAACATCTTCACCCTGAGCGTTAACAAGCCATTCTCCGTTAAATATATCTTCACCTGTCGCAGCGTCACGGCTGAAGCAGACACCTGTTGCAGAGTTAGCTCCCATGTTGCCGAAGACCATAGCCATAACCGTCACGGCTGTTCCCCATTCTTGAGGGATTCCTTCCATCTTACGATAGAGAATTGCGCGTTCGTTCATCCAGCTGCCAAAGACAGCGCAGATAGCTCCCCAAAGTTGTTCCATCGGATCATCAGGGAAACGTTTGCCGGTATGCTCTATAATTGCAGCCTTGAAGAGGGTAACTAAACGCTTAAGATCCTCTGTTTCTAACTCGTTATCAAGTTTAACGCCTTTCTCTTTCTTAACTTGATCAATGATAGCCTCGAACGGATCAATTTCTTCTTTACTTGCAGGTTTTAGCTCAAGAACGACGTCTCCATACATTTGTACAAAGCGACGATAGGCGTCATATGCAAAACGAGGATTGTTCGTCTTGCGGGCCAATCCCTCCACAACTTGGTCATTAAGTCCTAGATTAAGAATGGTGTCCATCATACCCGGCATAGAAGCACGTGCGCCAGAACGAACAGAAAGCAAAAGAGGTTTTTCTGGGTCTCCAAATTTCATCCCAGTGTTTTCCTCAATAAGATGAAGACTCTTATTTATCTCATCAGAAAGCAATTCAATAACTTTCTCTCTACCTATTTCGTAGTATTCATTACAAACTTCTGTGGTTATAGTAAATCCCGGTGGTACAGGGATTCCTATCAAATTCATTTCTGCTAGATTAGCACCTTTACCGCCCAACAGGTTACGCATGTCTGCTCGTCCCTCGGCGTGTCCATTACCAAAGGTAAAGACTCTTTTTTGGTTGTCCATAACTTAATGTGTTGTTTTATCTATTTACTTCCCGCAAAAATAAGGAATATTTTGTGTCAGTCCAAATTTATTGCCTATATATCTTCTGAATATAAGTTTATTTGTTTTAGTGAGTTAAGTTTAGAAGGTTATAACAGCTATTTGTTAGAACTCACTCGTAAAATGGAATCTAATGTGTTCAAAATCTTGTTGGGCCATTTGAAGCATATATCCGGAATCTGCCAGAAAAACATCCCGCCCTTCAAGATCTTTAGCCATATACTGGTACTTACGTTGCTTGAACTTTTCTAACTCCTCAAGATTATCACTATCAATCCAGCAGGCTTTATAGAGATGTATCGGCTCCCAGCGGCATTTTGCACCATATTCGTTTTCTAAACGATATTGAATGACTTCGAACTGAAGTTGACCAACCGTTCCTATTATCTTTCGTCCGTTAAATTGATTCGTAAACATCTGCGCAACACCTTCGTCCATAAGTTGTTCTATGCCCTTGTTCAATTGTTTTGTCTTCATCGGATCTGCATTCTCGATGTACTTGAACATTTCGGGAGAAAAGCTTGGTAATCCTTTAAAGTGAAGTAGTTCTCCTTCTGTCAACGTGTCGCCTATCTTAAATATACCATTATCTGGTAGACCAACGATGTCGCCCGGCCACGCTTCATCAATTGTACTTTTGCGTTGTGCCATAAATTG
>JABZGO010000124.1 GCA_015259305.1 Alloprevotella tannerae
GGTGAGTATACTATATTTAATATTGTATCTGTAGGCGCGCCCGTATACATTGACGACGTCGAAGTGTTTACCGTTAAGCAACACGTAGGCACGCCGACTATGCGTCCGTATACGAACTATCAAGGCACGAGCTTTGATGCCAACTGGACGGCCGTAGAGGGTGCAACCGGCTATAAGGTTAATGTCTTCTCTATCGACAAAGAGACGAATGCTCCGGTTTATCTCTTCGAAAACCATCCGGTTACGACCAATAAGTTCCACGTAACCGGTGCAGAATCAGGCAAGACTTATTTCTACAATGCTTCAGCTACCAAAGATAGCTATGAGTCTATTCCGTCAGCACAAACTTACGTCTATGACCTCGTAGCACCCGAGATGCAAGGTGTGAGCAACTTTAATGGAAGCAAGTATACGGCCAACTGGAGCGCTGTGCCTTCAGCTGAACGCTACAACTACATTGCTTACTACGACCGCAAGGCTACGCAGACCGGCGAATTTGTTGTGACGCAGGAAGACTTTACCGGCGTAAAAGACGCTGATGGCAACTTGACCGGATGGACAAAGGAAGATCCTAGCTACAACTCATACAGCGAATTGTATCTTCGTGATTTGAAGCAAGGCGGCTGGAGAGGTACTAACTATGCGCCTTACACGGACTACATCTGCTTGGATGGCTGGCAATATTACCACAACCATACCGACGCAGGCCTTATCTCTCCGGAATTGGATATGTCGAAAGATGGCGGTAAGTTCACGGTAAAAGTGAAGCTCGCAGGTGCTGCTACGACGGGCCTTGACAAAGACGGCAAGGAAATCACCGTAAATACGCAAGCTGCTTTCGCACTCTTCAACTATGATGAGACGATTGGTGACTATAAGCAGGCTGAGTTGATCTATCCGGAAGGTTATCCTAAAGCGGTTACTAACGACTGGAAAGAATTTACGATCAACTTTACGAAGGGTACGAAGAAGTCGATCATTGGTATTTACGCCGTTTATGCTGACGCGCACCTCTATCTCGACGATCTGAAGATTACGCAAAACTATCAAGCCGGTGAGAGCTTGAACGATCCGTTCCGTTACCTCAGATGGGTTGATGGTACTTCTGCTGAAGTTACCGTGCCCGGATTTGTAGATCAATCAATGATTACGCACCGCGTATCAGCTTACAAAGCTAACTCTGACCGCAACGTGAAGAAGAGATACGCAGAAAGTCCCTTCTCTCCGCTCCGCGAAGTAGGTGTATTCGACGGCATCAGCAACGTAAGCCTCACAAAGGCGCTTGTACAGCTCGATGGCAACGATGTATGCATTAACAACGCTAAGGGCGAACAAGTGCAAATTTACACCGCAGCCGGACAGTTGGTTTACAACAACCAAGCAGGTGAAGCTAATCTTCGCGTTCGCCTCGCGGCGCGCGGCGCTTACGTTGTGAAGGTGGGCAATCAATCTGTAAAACTCGTCTTCTAAACGTAATTAG
The DNA here is from genome assembly GCA_015259305.1 of Alloprevotella tannerae. Lineage (GTDB taxonomy): Bacteria > Bacteroidota > Bacteroidia > Bacteroidales > Bacteroidaceae > Alloprevotella > Alloprevotella tannerae_B. The sequence continues at coordinate 1,481 of JABZGO010000124.1, forward strand.
AAAAATATGAGTAAGCCGTCGGATTTATTTCCGGCGGCTTATTTTGTTGCTTATCCGAGCGCTTGCTCCGCCGGTACTAAGACGAAAGTTGGCGAGAGAGAGATTACAATCATAAAAAAGTTGCGCACGATTTGAGCATCGTAGAGAGGCTTGGCGGAAACTGACGAGGCAAAGCGAAGACTACACCATTAACAATCCAAATTTCTACCAGGAAGATTGCGCAGATATGACGGAGAGTTTTCAAAAGCAAGCGTTAAACTCTGATTCTTTCTATCAAAACATAGTTTCTTCCGGCCAATCTCTTAATTTTGCAAGTGCGGTAGTGTAGTTGGCCTGCTGTAAGTAAGATAAAAAGGTTTGATTTAACGATGAAGATAAAGACAATTCTGCACAAATGCTTCCTATGGACGGTGGCGAGTATGAGCATACTTATGCTGAGTGGTTGTTTCCCCGGTTTCAATTCGCGCGATGAGGTTATGGCCTATCTCAAAAAGAAGTATCCCGACCAGCATATTGTGCTTTCTTCCGAATATACGACGAAGCGAAGCTTATTGGATGATTGGCGCATCTGGTCCTTTACCCTGTCGGGCTATCCCAAAGATACATTTCAAGTAGCCAGCCATATCAAGAGTTATCCCGTTCCGATGTTGAAGACAGAACGCAGCATTTTCGACAATTTCGAAAAAGTTGTGGTTTTGCGTCGATCACGCGAATTTGAACAAGGCCCTTTGCGGACGCTCGATGCGCCGACGCGCCGCCTTTGGCATAGCTTTTCTTCCTCAGAATTCTGGCTGAAGCCCCTCTACATAGACTTAGAGACGGTCGATGACGTATGGCGCGCCAAGCACTTGATTGACCTCTTCGAGCAGTTTTTGAGCGAAGAGATAGTAGAGAGCGATACCCGCTATTTCCTACGTATGTATATTCAAGGCCCTTGTTATGCCTTGACGCCGACCAGCGATAGCATCAGTTTCGTGAGTGGCCTGACCATAGCAAAGCCCGGCGAGAAGCGGCCTTATTATATAAAGTTTCAGATCTATAATCAGGTTAATCGGCAGGTCGTGTGTAAGCAATTTTACAACGAAGTGATGAGCTACTATCAGCTTATGGCCGCCAAAGGCAACGGTGTGAATGCGAGAAATATGCAGGCGTGGGCAGAAGACTACCTCCAACTATTGGCGCGCCTACAAGCGGCAACGCCGCAAGAGCGCGATACGCTGGAAACATCGCTTGGCATTAAAGATAAAGGTGATGGCTTTCTATTTATCGATACGGGTCAAAAGCCCTATATGTTCGTCTACTCTTCGGAGCGTAAGGAAGGTTTAGAGAAGACGATCTTCTTCACCTGCCCCCAACTGCGATCCTTCTGCCTGCAAAGCGGCCGGCAAGTGCAAGGAGCCGGTAACCATTTCAGCGTGACCGGTATCGATGGGCATCGCTACGAGTTCTCTACCACTTTCTATGTAAAAGGGAAAGACGAGTTTGACTTCGACGATTACACCTGCTACTATCTGCGAGATGGGCAGAAGGTCGTGATGAAAGATATTTGGAGTCCTCAAGAGTGCATCGACGATGCCCTCATCCGCCGCATAACGGGGCGCGACGTAAAGTCTATGGTCGTGCACACCGCAAATAAACAATAATATTTTGCCCCAATGTTTAAAGTAAATGATAAGATAAAAGATGCGTTTAACGCCTTCTTGGGCGCACTGCTCCTGCTCCTCTTTGCCGGAGGATCGGGTTGGATGGCCTTCATAATGTTTCAGCGAGGATCGTGGTTCATCGGTGCGATCGGCGTCATCGGCGCTGTGTTTTTTAGTTCACCTTTGTGGGCCGGACTCTTTATCACGAAGAAAGAACCCGAGCCGGAGCCCGTGGTCACGAAAGTAGATTGGCCCACAGACAAGGCCGCCTTGCTCAAACTGGCGCAGACCGTTGCCGGCGACGACGCCGAGGTGATGCAGCTCGTTAAGGATAGTTTGGCGTCGCCCGAAGCCTTCTATGCCGCCCGAAGCGAGCCGGAGGGCGAATATGCCGACGAGTATTATGAAATGTTGGACACCTATAAAGACAAGCCCGATACTTTGCGCAGCGAGGGCCTGCTTGTCTTGTTAGAAGAACTGCGCGTTATCGTTCGGCTCGACTGGAAAGCCGATCTGGATAGCTTTCAGGGGATGATGCCCAGGCTCAAGCGCGTGCAGCGTTACGGCCTAAACCTTTCCGATGCGCCCTTAGACGGGGCCGCCTACGTCCCGCGTTGGTGCGAAGCGCTCGATAAGTTTTGGAAACCGAAGCATTATCATACGCTGCTTATCGACACCCAAAGCGACGAATATGTCGTAGCCGTTGCCCCCAACCGCTCATCTTCCTCCAAAACCAAAGCATCGGCGAAAAACCAAGCACCGAAATCAAAAACTAAAAATTAAGAAAGCCCCTCTTCCAGCTACCTTGCGGCGGACAATCAAGCCGCCGCAAGGCCTATCAAGCGTTTTTGAGCCGCGTCAGTTAAGGCATTTTTTGACCAAAATGCCCATCGTCCTTAAAAAATACTACAAAAGACGTATTTTTTTTCTTGTCAGATTTGTATTTTTGCCGAATCTCGCGGCGCGCAATGTCGGCATACTGTAGCGTCGGTAAAGCGTTAGCCCGATTTGCCTTGTGGTTACTACTCGGTCCCCATTACGTGTAGTGTCGCTTTGCCTAAACCTAATTCAGCGCTACAGTAATCAAATCTTTTGCCACTCGTTATGCATTTACGATTTGCCCATTTTCTGGTGAGTTGCTTGGCTTTTGCCGGTAGCTTACCCATCTTCGCGCAGTCGCCGACAAAGCTTTCGCAGCGTTCGCCGCTCTTGCGTACCAACGTTTTGCGAATTCCTTTTGTCGCCTCACAAGGCCTCCGGCGGCCGGCTGCTGCTATCCGTACGCTTCCCGAGCCTTCGCCGTCCGAAAGTAAGCCGCGCCTGATGAGCGCTGCGCCCCGGCCCTTGCAAAAACCCATATTGCGCCAACTCTTAGGCGCTGCCGCCGGCACCGAATTATGGGCAAACGTTGTCTCCGACCAATATAAAGGTATCTATGCCTTTAGTCCGGCATCCGAAGTTCATTTCTCCAAGTTGGCCGCCTATAGCAAAGCCTCCTTTAATGGAGGCGCAGCCATCGTTGATGGCCGCATGCACGGCATTTTCTACGACCTAAGTTATGCCGATATGGGCATTATTATGGTCTATCATTACGCCTTCGACATCGAAACGTGGGCCTTAGACATTCCCCCTCATCAATTGGACGACATCTCCCTGATTGCCCAAGAAACCGCCACCGATCCGAAGACCGGCGAAGTCTTTGGCGCATTTCTGCGTAAGGACGGCACGGGCTACGAGTGGGGCGTTATAGATTATCTCACGCTGACCCGCACCAGCATTGCCCCCGTCGAACACATTTACATTGCCCTCGGCATCGACAAAGACGGAAAGGCTTACGGCGTGGCTACAGACGGCAACCTCTACGCCATAGATCGCACGAACGGAAAAGAAACCTTGGTCGGCCCAACGGGCATTTCCTTAGCCGATGCTGACGGAAAAGTGCGCTCGCAATGCGGCGAGATCGACCCGAAAGACAATACGTTCTACTGGGCTTCGACCAACGGCGAGCACCATACGGACTTATACAAAGTCAGTCTCGACAACGGACAAGCCACCCTGCTGGGTAGTATCGGCAATGAGGTTACGGTGACCGGTATGGTCGTACCTAAGCCCAAAGCGGCCGATGATGCGCCGAGCGCGGCCACAGATTTGCACGCGCAATTCACAGCGGCTGCCACGGCGGGCCAACTTTCCTTTACTGCACCTACAAAAACTTACGGCGGCAGTGCGCTTAGTGGCGAACTCACTTACCATGTTTATGTCAATACTGATGCGCCGCTGACGGGCAAAGTCAATGCCGGCAGCAGCGCTGTCGTGCCGGTGCAAGCTCGCGAGGGGATGAACACCTTCGTCGTTACGCTCTCGAATGCTGCGGGAGCGAGTCCGAAGGCGCGCCTCTCGGCCTATGCCGGCTATGATGCGCCGAAGCCCATCGACAAACTGACGCTGAGCGTCGATGCTGCGCGTCGCGCCGACTTAACTTGGACGGCGCCGACCGCCACTGAGCACGGCGGCTTCCTCGGTGCGCTTACTTACGACCTTATTCGTATTACCGGAACAGACACGACGCAAGTGGCCGGCGGCATCTCCGATGTTCACTTTTCGGAAGTCTTGCCGGAAGGCCCGTTGATGGGCTATCGCTACGCCGTGAGAGCGCATAATCAATCGCAGGTTACGGCGTGGACAAACAGCAACAATGCTGTGGTCGGCGCGCCTATCGAACCTCCCTTCTTCGACGAGTTTGCCAATGCGGCCGACGCAGAATTGTATACCGTTATC
>JABZGO010000125.1 GCA_015259305.1 Alloprevotella tannerae
TTAGATCCCGCGTCAGTCCGACAACAGCTCACCCAACATACACGTGCTATCCTACCGGTGCACTTATATGGACACGCTTGTGATGTTTCGTCATTAAAAAATATGGGTCTAAAAGTGATAGAAGACGCCGCACAGAGTCACGGAGCAGTCGTTGGTGGGCAAAAAGTAGGCACATTAGGCGATGCTGCCGGCTTTAGCTTTTATCCGGGTAAGAATTTAGGCGCTTTGGGAGATGGTGGAGCCGTCGTTACGAACGATGATGAATTAGCAGATCTTATTAGAACGATGGCTAATTATGGAGCAAAGGAGAAGTATTTCCACAAAGTGATGGGCGTAAATAGCAGGTTAGATGAGATACAAGCCGCCGTTCTGCATGTTAAATTAGAGCGTTTAGAGCAAGACAATGAACAGCGCCGCAGAATAGCAGGGATTTACAATAAAGAAATCAGCAACTCGAAAGTTAAAACGCCTTATAAGGGTGAAGTTAAAGATAGTGTGTTTCACATATACCCCATACTTTGTCACGAAAGAGAAAGGCTACAAGACTACTTAAGACAACAGGGGGTAGAAACACTTATCCACTACCCGCTCGCACTGCATCAACAAGAAGTTTTTTCAGTCTATAAAAACCTACATCTGCCCATTGCAGAGCGCATTGCAAAAGAAGAGCTCAGCCTTCCGATAAGTCCTGTGATGACTACAGAAGAAGCTCGATACGTAGCCAATTGTATAAACCGATTCACTTAATATACACAACATCATGACCATCGATATCTTAATCTGCTCTTACAACAAAGGCATCGTACGCATGGATGATGTCTTACTTCCGCCCCAAGAGGGGATCCATTACATTGTTTCTTATCAGTATTCTGATGAGCGCTACTTGGACTTAATCCCAAAATTGCTCGCAACGCGCGCTGATGTAACCATTTTCAAATATAAGGGTCAAGGCTTATCCGTTAACCGAAACTTAGCGGTAGAAAAGGCCTCGGCAGACCTTATTATGTTTGCTGATGATGATACCCGCTTATCGCCAAATGCCTTTCAAGATGTGCGGAAAGTATTTGAGAAATATCCGGATTTAGATATAGCGTTTTTCAATGCCAGCACTTATACAGGCAAACCCCTTAAGAAGTACCCTAAAGAAGAGATGTGGTTGACCGGAATGCCGCAGGGCTATACGATATCTGCCATTGAGATCGCGGCCAAGCGGGAGTGCGTCCAAAATAGGTTGCGCTTCGACGAGCGTTTTGGGCTCGGCACAAAATTTCTAACGTGCGGAGAAGAGGAAATATGGATGGAAGACGCGGTGAAGGCGGGACTAAAGATGCGCTATTTCCCCATAAAGACCGTTGAAACTTCAACGTTGCTAAAGAAATCTCTACTATATGTTGACGCTGGTGTACAACGAAGTTTCGGCGCTGTGACCTATTATAAACATAGAGAGAAAGCTTGGTTGATTTGCTTTAACTTTGCGTTACAAGCAGCCAAAGACGGCTATTGTCATTTCTGGCCATTGATGAGGCATTTTTCAGAGGGCATCCGCTATATGAAGAGGACGAAATAATGCCATCAAAGATTCTAGAAGTCTTAATCTGTACGATAGATCATCGTATTGAGCGTGCGCTGCGCGTTCTCCTTGATCCACAGCCACATATTCGATACCTGATCGCTTGGCAGCAAACATCAGAGGCCACATTACCGGAAACAGCATTGCCGAAAAGGGAAGACCTTCGCATAATAAAAAGCTGCGGGAAAGGACTATCCAAAAATAGAAATGTGGCACTACGCAATGCATCGGGAGATATTCTGCTCATTGCCGATGATGACAACCGCTATACGCTCGATTATTTGCACCAGATTTTAAAAGCCTTCGAACGCTTCTCGACAGCCGACATCATTACCTTTCAGGCTCTTGATATGGACAACCGGCCACTTAAGCGCTATCCGCCAACTTCGTTCTTTTACCATCATCGGCCTAAAGGATTTTATGTAAGTTCGGTTGAAATCGCCTTGAAGAAAGAAGCAGAGTTACCATTCTTTGATGAGAGGTTTGGTTTAGGAACAGAATTTTTGACTTGCGGGGAGGAAGAGAAATTTATTGAAGATGCTGCGAAAACAGGGCGACAGATTGTCTATTGCCCCTGTGTCATTGTTAAAACACCCGCAGAGACGTCTGGCTCAAAATTTTATGATGAAGTGGGCATCCGAAGATCTAAAGGCGCTATTCTTTACTGCATTCACGGAGCGATAGGAGCCTACTTACGTAGTTTCAAATATGTTCTGTCTCTACAACGACTCCCTTTAAAGCAACGCTACTCTTTTCTAAAAGATATGCTTACCGGTATTCACTATGTCAAAGCGACTTCCTAACCATCCCCTCATTTCGATAATTGTTCCCTTTCATAACAGGGCTGCTTACTTACGAAGGACGCTTCTTTCTATATTTAAGCAGGTCTATAATCCGGTAGAGCTTATTTTAATCGACAACAACTCTACCGATGATTCTATGTCTGTCTGCGAATCTTTGATTAGCACCGCGCCATTTCCTTTCCAAATAACTAAAGCTTCCAAGCAAGGGGCTTCAGCGGCAAGAAACGAAGGGGTAAGGTTAGCACAAGGCGAGTATTTGTTCTTTTTCGATTCGGATGATGAGATGAGCGAAGAATTCCTTTCTGATGCGCTTCCATTCTTAGAAGGTAATGATATTGTCGCGGCGCCAACAAAGATGATTTTTGCAAATGGGGCTGCGCGCTGCAGAAAGGTTTACCCAAACGCGTCTGTATCCGATCAAATTCTAACCGGAATGCTTGCGACACAAGGTATGATCATTCGAAAGGCGTTCTTTATCAATGCTGGAGGCTGGAATGAAGACTTACCTAAATGGAATGATTGGGAATTAGGCGTTCGCCTACTGCTTCATCGCCCTCGCATTCATTGGTTGTCCAAGTCTTACCATAGAATATACCAACACGAAGATAGTTTGACCGGCCCATCGCTCGCAAAGACTATCCGGCAGATAATGCCGGCCATAAACGCGGTAAACCAACTGCCGTTATCGTCGAAAGAGCAGCAAGCCTTAGAAGCGCGAAAAGTAATCTTGGCTGCCGAACTCGCCAGGGAAGGAAAGCAAGACGAGGCTACACAATTATATAGAGGGCAACTGAAATGGTTGTATCTGTATACAAAGACAATACATAAAGGCGCTTGGTGGCTCTATCGATCTTTTCACAAGCTATTTCATTGATTAGTTCTCCTCCACTCCGATCAAAATGCACTCAGAATGAATAGCTGTGAACCATTAGACGAACTCAACGTTTTAAGGACAGTAGAAGATCCCATAGAGCTTCATATTGCCTTGCGCCATTTGCTTAGAGATATTCTAGAGAAAGCTTTGGAGTCATCCGACTTAAAGTTTTCTGGCCCCTATCCACAGCTACATTATTTATATATCAAGCGCAAAATAAGTAAGACGAGCTTTTTGTTAGCCAATGCTTTTAGAGCAAGAGCAGAGCAGTTGACTTTACCGGAATTAAATCAAAAAAGAGAGGAATCGATCGCTGCTATTGCCTTTCTTATCGAAGAACTTTTTACAATCAAAATCCCGGATTGTTGGGGTATAGCCCCGAAGAACACTTTCTTGTTAGAGCAGGAGCGCGGGGAGATTAAGCAAACTTACGTGCGGGCCTTTGTTTTGGACTGGGACAGCACGACAATACGAGCCCATCTCAAATCATATGGTGATAAGGTCTTTCAACTGGCTTATCAAGGCGGCGACAACAATGGAGATCGGGCGTATTTAGAACAACTCTTATTCCCAAATGCCCAATTAAACCTCATCCATCCTCAATTCAATGGTGAGCATATCAGTTGCGAACTCATTATATTTGAGCCTGATTGCCTATTAAATATCTCTGCCGTGGCTGCTTGCATAAGCACGTATTCGCCCTTACAATACCTATTATCCAAGTTTGAGCCTTCGATAAGCCATAAACCTTACATCTTATTAGGTAATTTCGCTGGCCAATTGCTTGATGAGGCCCTCAATCAAGCGGAAGAGGTAGATTATACCAATAGTGCGCTAAATTTCTTCCGAAAAAATGCCTTAAGTCTCTTAGCTGCTGAAGACTTAAGCACTTTCCATAAGGAAGCTAAGCAGCAAAAGGCGAATATCAGCAAAGCTATTCAGACAATAAAGAAAGATGACCCGCTGGCTCGCACAGACCAGGTGATATTGGAGCCTTCTTTTTTCTGCGAAATGTTAGGCTTACAAGGGCGTATGGACTTATTGCAGGAAGACTTTCGACTGCTTATTGAGCAAAAAGCCGGTAAATGGGACGAATGGAGGCAAACTCATCAAGAGGCTCATTACGTGCAAATGCTGCTTTATTTGGCTTTGCTTCACTTCAACTTCAATATAAAAAACGCGGATATCTCTTGTTATCTGCTCTATTCTAAATATTCTGAAGGCCTACGTCGTGAAGGACCGGCGCCGCGTTTGTTAGAAAGGGCCATCAAGTTGCGCAATCAAATCATCGCCAACGAATACCTTTTTGCGCAAGAAGGCGGTCGCAAGATGATTGAGCAACTTCAGGTCGAACAACTCAGAGAAAAAGTCAGTATCAATGATAAATTCTGGCAAAACTACTTGGCACCGGGCTTTCAAACCACACTGCAAACGATCCAAAACGCGCCAACACTTGCAAAGGACTACTTCTTCCGCTTCTTCCGCTTCATAGAGCGCGAACAATTGCTCTCTCACCTTGGTTCTTCGGCGCAGGCGGGAGATGGCTTCTCTTCTTTATGGAATGCTACGCTTGAAGAGAAAAGGGAGAATGGCAATATCTTGGAGCTGTTGAAGCTGGAATCCGGCCATAAGTTTTCCCCAAAAGAAGGCTTTGATCAACTAGTTTTAGCTGTCACTACGGACCACGACAACTATCTTCCCAATTTCAGAAAGGGCGACAAGGTTGTAGTCTATAAGTATAAGCAGAAAACTACGCCCGACGTAAGAAAGACGATTGTCATACGCGCTGCCATAGAAGAAATTACGGATACGAAGATAACGCTGAGGCTAAATGCGCCGCAGAAGAATCAATCCGTATTTTCCACACCCAAAGGTTACGCTTGGGCGATTGAACATGATCTTACTGATGCCTCACGCTCGCTATATCAAGGCTTATTCTCCTTTCTGCAAATGCCCAACTCTCGCAGAGAAGTCCTACTTCTACAGCAAAAGCCGTCCGTACGCATCTACCAACGCAAGGGAGAATACGGGGCCTTTAATGAGTTAGTCGAGCGAGCCTTGTCTGCAGAAGATTTCTTCTTGATTGTGGGCCCTCCGGGAACGGGAAAAACCTCTTTCGGACTGATGAACATATTGCAAGAGGAGCTTTTGGATCCCTCAGCACTCGTTCTTCTGACAGCTTATACGAATCGGGCGGTCGATGAGATCTGTAGCAAGTTAGTGAAAGCCAACTTAGATTTTGTCCGAATCGGAAAGTCCATCACCTGCGAGCCTGCTTATCGCCCTTATCTATTAGAGGAACAATTGCAGGCGGCAAACAATCTTACGGATGTCTCTACGATCATCGGGCGTCATCGCATATTTGTTGCTACCACCTCTACTCTAATTGCCAATAACCAACTATTCTTGCTCCGAAGCTTTTCGCTAGCGATCATCGACGAGGCTTCGCAATTCTTGGAGCCTCAGTTGCTCCCCTTATTAGCTGCTCAAACGCGCAAAGGCCAATGGGGCATCCGTCGATTCGTATTTATCGGCGACCACAAACAACTA
>JABZGO010000126.1 GCA_015259305.1 Alloprevotella tannerae
TTATTATATATAGCATTATAGCTGTCGGCAAATGTTTTGCCGACAGCTATAATTTTAATCCTACGGGCCGACCCCTAAAATCGATGTTCACCCTAAAGGTGCCGTGTATAATGGGATGATAACAATCTTCCGCGGACACCGGCAGCGCACCAATCGCTCCGAATCCGCCCCATCTCGACTGATTTCTTGCATAAAATAAGAGGTGGCAAACATCTTAACTTATTGATGTCTACCACCTCTATTGCTTTGTCGGGGTGACTGGATTCGAACCAGCGACCACACGCCCCCCAGACGCGTACTCTAACCGGGCTGAGCTACACCCCGCAAACGCCTAAGCGTTGTAAGCGAGTGCAAAAGTAGAGAAACTTTTGATTCAAACCAAATAAATGGCTAAAAAATCACACTTCTGCACGAAGATCTTATTGTATTTTGGCCGACGGAAGCAATCCTATCTCGCCGCTTCCCAAGCAGCGGTGCGCCTGTTCGTCATATAATACGGCAAATTGGCCCGGTGCAATACCCTGAATCAATTCGTCCGAATGCAACGCATACTTCCCGCCGCGCACAACCAGTTGGCCCGGCGTAAACTCCGGCGTATGGCGCACCTTAAACGTAACCCGATAGTCGCCATCCGCCTCATAGGGGTTGTAAGTAATGAAGTGCGGCATTTCTATGCGAAAGGACTTGCCGTAAGCCGCCTTCGTCTCAAAGCCACGGCTCACATATATAATATTGCGTTTGATATCCTTGCGCACAACGTACCACGGACCGCCGCCAAAACCTAAACCTTTGCGCTGCCCGATAGTATAAAACCAATAGCCTTTGTGCTTTCCGATGATATTACCCGTCTCTTGTTCTACCACCAGCCCTTCTTTTTCGCCCAAATACGTGCGCGCCAATTCCGAAAAACTGATTTTGCCTAAAAAACAGATACCCTGACTGTCTTTTCGCTTGGCCGGTGCAAGGTGAGCCGCCTGCGCAATCTGCCGAACCTCATCTTTGACCAATCTACCTACGGGAAAAATGAGCTTACGCACACTAAAGCCGTCCAATTGTGCAAGAAAATCCGTCTGATCCTTGACCGGATCGGGCGCCGTGGTGAGCCAAACTCTCCCCGCCTCGTCTGTTTCCGTCTGCGCATAGTGTCCCGTGGCGATACGATCGTAGTTGTGGCCCTCGCGCTCCTCAAAGCAGCCGAATTTTATGTACTTATTGCACATCACATCGGAGTTTGGCGTCAATCCCTTGCGCAATCGGTCGATGATGTACCCAACTACTTCGTCCCAATACTCCTTTTGCAGATCGATAAGTTGGAGCTTGCAGCCATAGCGTCGGGCCACGGCCGTCGCCATCTCCCAATCCTCCTCCGCCTTGCAGTCCCATTCGCCCTGCGGTCCGTTGCCGATCTTAATATAAAAGAGATCGGGCGTAATACCTTGCTCTTTCAGCAGGTGAACAGCAACGGCGCTGTCCACGCCGCCTGAAATAAGTGCTGCTGTCTTCATACTTCCCATTTGCGGGCGAAGTTACAATTTTCAGAGAAACCGCCCTAAAAATAGGGGCGTTTTAGGTATTTTCTCTTATCTTTGCCCTCCGGCGTTATTGCCCTTATGGTGAAAACGAATCTCCGGAGCGCCGGCTGAAAACATACGACAATGAATAAAAAAGAGACGTTCGACAGCATCTTACGCCAAATTCCGGCCTTCAAACGTGTGCCTCAAAGCGAGCGCAAACACGTTATCCGCCGCGCTTTGCGCCATCCGCTTTTCTGGGGGTCTTTCTTGGGCTTAATTTTGTTTTGGCTCGGCGCCTTTAGCAGCGTCTTAGCGGCCACAGGACTCAACTATTCGTTCAGCTTGGCGCCTAAATACAACTTTTTAGACATACTTTTCAAGCTCTTACTCTTCGTCGTAATACCGCTGATTTGGATTTCGTTCATCAGTCTACGCATTCGCAATTCGCTCATCAAGCGCATTATTGATCGAGAGTACCCTTCGGAGCGTTCAGAGTCAATCGAAGAAGACGAACCTCCAACTTCCGCGTGAGCGATCGTTCTTTTTCTTAGCCATTTATGCCAGTTTTGATATGACAGAACCGAAAGATTTGAAACTATATTACAACATCTCGGAAGTAGCCAAGATGTTTGATGTGAAAGAGACGCTCCTGCGCTATTGGGAGACGGTCTTTCCGCAGATTTCGCCAAAGAAAAGCGGCCGAAATATCCGGCAATATACAAAGGAAGACATAGAAAAAATACGCATTGTCCATAACTTAGTCAAGGTGCGTGGACTTCGCCTCGCCGCGGCCGCACAATTATTACGAAAAAATAAGGAAGGCGTCGTGCAAACGGCTGATGTTCTTAACGAACTACGCGCCATTCGCCAAGATTTAGTGCGCCTTAAAGCCGACATAAGCGGACTGGAATGAAAGTAAAGACAGCTTTTGTATGTGAAAATTGCGGTCAGGAATCAGCCAAGTGGATTGGTCGTTGTCCGGCCTGCGGACAATGGAATACATTCAAGGAAATCCGCCTCGCGCCCTCCGCTTCGCAGCAGTCGGCGAGCGTTGCTGAACGCACGCTAAACCAAGATAGGCGCAACAAGCGTGGACCCGTGTCGCTTTCAGACGTACAGGCCGACGCGGTGTCGCGTTATGATCTCCACGATCCCGAACTCAACCGCGTTTTGGGTGGAGGTTTAGTGCCCGGTTCTTTGATCCTGCTCGGCGGTGAGCCGGGTATCGGTAAGTCTACCTTGCTCCTCCAGACGCTGCTTCGCCTTACCGACCGCAAGGTTCTTTATATCAGTGGCGAAGAAAGCGAACAGCAGATCAAACTCCGCGCCGATCGTTTAGCGCCCTCAGCTTCCGGCAACGATTGTCTGCTCTTGTGCGAAACCAATCTGGAGCGCATCTTCGAACAGTTGCGCGACGTTTCGCCGGATCTTATAATCATCGACTCCATTCAGACGATGGCCACGGAAACCATCGATTCCGCACCCGGCAGTTTATCGCAAATCAGGACCTGCGCCGCAGAGTTTTTGAAGTATGCCAAGTCGAGCGCCACGCCCGTCCTGCTTGTCGGCCACATTACTAAAGATGGCGCCATCGCAGGTCCGAAAGTTTTGGAACATATTGTTGATACCGTGCTCCAATTCGAAGGAGATCGCCACTATTTCTATCGTATTTTGAGGAGCATCAAGAACCGTTTCGGCAGCACGGACGAACTGGGCATCTACGAAATGCGGGCGGAAGGTCTCCGGCCCGTAGCCAACCCCTCCGAACTCTTATTAACGGAAGGCACAGACGAGTTAAGCGGCATCGCCGTTGCCGCCGCCGTCGAAGGCGCTCGCCCCTTCCTCATCGAAGTGCAAGCACTGGTCAGTTCAGCAGCTTACGGCACGCCCCAACGTTCTGCCACCGGCTTCGATCTTCGCCGTTTGAACATGCTTTTAGCGGTATTGGAAAAGCGCGCCGGCTTCAAATTGGGGGCTAAGGACGTATTTCTCAATATCGCCGGCGGCCTGCGCGTCACCGACCCCGCCATAGATTTGAGCGTCATCGCCGCCATTTTGTCGAGCAATGTGGATATTGCCATCGATCGCACGATTGCAATGGCCGGCGAGGTAGGTCTGAGCGGCGAAATCCGCCCCGTCACTCGCATCCGTCAGCGCATTGCCGAGGCCGCCAAACTTGGTTTCAAGCGCTTCCTGCTCCCCGAGGCCTCTCTCAAAGGTCTGGGTGCGGAGGTCAATATTCAGTTGATCCCCGTGCGCCGTGTCGAAGAAGCCCTGCAAGCCTTGTTTCGCTAAAGGCCGATAAAGCGCCGCCCGGCGCTTATTTTTTATCCTGTACATTCAATCATTCTCCCCACAGTTCCCTTTTTCCGGTATGCAAAAAGAAATCCAACTCCGCCTCACGCCCGATATAGCTCTGCAAGAAGAAGCTTTGCGTCGCCATTGTGCCGCCGAACTCCACCTTGCGCCCGATTCCATCCGCGCTATGCGCCTTTTGCACAAAAGCATCGACGCGCGCCAGCGTCGGGTCTTCGTCAATCTCACGGTCCTACTTTTTATTGATGAAGACGAATCCTCCGTGGCTTATGAGCCGATCCGCTACGGCGATGTTTCCCGTGCGCCCCGCGTGGTCGTGGTCGGCGCGGGGCCGGCCGGCCTCTTTGCAGCTTTGCATTTAATCGAACTCGGCCTCTGCCCCATCCTCTTGGAGCGCGGCAAGGACGTCCACGAGCGCCGCAAGGACATCGCCCGCATCAAGCAGCATCAGACGGTAGATCCGGAGAGCAATTATTCGTTTGGCGAGGGCGGCGCCGGCGCTTACTCTGACGGCAAACTCTATACGCGCAGCAAGAAGCGCGGCAATGTGGATAAGATCCTGCGCATCTTTGCGCAGTTTGGCGCACAGCCAAGCATTCTCTACGATGCGCACCCTCATATCGGCACCGACCGACTCCCGCTAATCATCGAAGCCATGCGCAAGCAGATTATCGAAAGTGGCGGCGAAGTCCACTTTCAGACCTGCGTCGACGGCCTTTTGCGCCAAGAAGAGCGCGTCGTCGGCGTGCGCACGACGTCCGGCACCGAGTTTTTAGGACCGGTCATCTTGGCTACGGGTCATTCGGCGCGAGATGTCTACCGCTTTCTACGCCGCGATGGCATCCGACTCGAAGCGAAGGGCATCGCCGTCGGCGTTCGCCTCGAGCATCCTTCGCAACTCATCGACCGCTTGCAATATCACAATCCGCAAGGGCGGGGTAAATATCTGCCGGCTGCCGAATACAATTACGTAGCGCAATGCGATGGGCGCGGCGTCTATAGTTTTTGTATGTGTCCGGGCGGCATTGTCGTCCCTGCGGCCACCGGCGCGCGTCAGATCGTTGTAAACGGTATGTCGCCCTCCCACCGCAACACCGCTTGGAGCAATTCCGGAATGGTCGTGGAGACGCGTCTCGAAGATTTAGACGGAGAATTGCGGCCCTTTATGGAAGAACGCTTTGCCGACCCTCGCTTTTCGGAAGAACATAGTGACTATTTTGACGCCGAAAATCCGCTCCGCATGCTCTACTTCCAAGAGGCTTTGGAAGAGGCCTGCTGGCTGCAAGGCAATCAGCGCCAGACGGCGCCCGCGCAGCGTATGCAAGATTTCGTCCGCGGCCGTTTAAGTTTCGACCTACCTAAGAGTAGCTACGCACCGGGCTTGGTTTCCTCGCCCCTCCACTTCTGGATGCCGACCTTTATCACCAAGCGCCTGCAAGTGGGCTTTGAAGTTTTCGGCCGTCGCAGTCGGGGATTTTTGACCAACGACGCCCTTCTTATTGCGGC
Source organism: Alloprevotella tannerae (assembly GCA_015259305.1). Lineage (GTDB taxonomy): Bacteria > Bacteroidota > Bacteroidia > Bacteroidales > Bacteroidaceae > Alloprevotella > Alloprevotella tannerae_B. The sequence goes on from JABZGO010000126.1 coordinate 5,337, forward strand.
CGAAACGCGCACATCTTCGCCGGTTCGCATTGTGCGCGACGCACTTACGCTTCAGCACCTGCAACATCCCGGTCTTTATCCCTGCGGTGAGGGCGCGGGCTACGCCGGAGGCATTGTTTCCTCGGCGATAGACGGCGAGCGCTGTGCGGCATCGGTCGCAGCGAATATGGGTTTGTAAAAACGAGCCATCAATAGCAAGAAAAAAGATGCACCGCTCTCCTGTTTGAGTCGGTGCATCTTTGACATTCTGCCCAAAATCGGGCCATAGCGTAACCGTTGTATGAATTTTATGTGCCTTAAAAGCACTTGCAAAGTTGCCGCTTTCTTTTTATCGTTGCAATACTCAAAATTGGGTATTCTTTTAGTCTGATTCCTTATGCTTATC
>JABZGO010000127.1 GCA_015259305.1 Alloprevotella tannerae
ACCAGTGCAAACAAACTTTCGTTTATGCCTCGCTGACTCGCACGAATGCCGGGCGTTAACGTGTAGCCGGTCGTGTTGTCTTGCGTCTGCATAATAATGTTGAGAATACCGGAAACTCCCTCTGCGTCGTATTTTGCGCCGGGATTAGTGATTACTTCTACGCTTTTTACCGCCGATGCTGGGTAACTTTTGAATATTTCTCCGGGATTGCTGCTCATGAGTTTGTTGGGCTGGCCATTAACGTAGACTTTGAAACTCCCGCTGCCGTTAACCGTAATTTTATCTTGCCCATCAACGGTCACGAGTGGCACCTTTCGCAGCATATCCAAAAGACTTTGTGTCTTAGATTCCGGATCATCCTTTACGGCATAATTAATGCGGTCGCCCGAAGCTTTCACCAAAGGCGCTTTTGCCGTAACTACGGCCGTCTTTAAATCGCTTTCGCTCATAAATAATGCGAGTCGGCCCAAATCAACTTGTTTTTCCTCAGCCAAAACAAAGTCGCGGCTGCAAAATCCTTTGCCCAAAGCTGCCGCTTCGAGCGTATATTGGCCCGCTTGCGTGCAAGTAAGGCTGAAAATGCCTTGTGCATCTGCCACGCCGGTGGCTATTGAGTGCTTGCGTTTCCCTACTTGATAGAGTCTGATTGTGGCATAAGGTTCCGGCTGTGCGTTGGCAGAATCAACAACAAGGCCTTTGATGGTATAGCTTGCAATTGTTTGTGCTTGTGTCGGTAAAGTAGAAATCAGCACAAGCGTTAAAACCGCTGCGTACATTACGGTATTAAATGTGTGTTTCATATCATATTCTTTATTGTTAGTTTGCTATTGTGAAGTAAATAGTAAGCGGTCATACAACCAATGATGGAGCTTATAACCTCTACTATGAGATGCCTTTTAAGAGGACTTTGCGCACAACTATTTAGGTTTTTGGTTGTATTAGTTTACTATTACACCGCAAAAATAGGCGGTTTGATGATACCAACAAAGTATTCCTGCCGTTTTTTTGAAGAAAAGAAGAGATCTTCGGCTTTAGAATCGGTCATGAGGAAGAAATTAGCCGTTTAATCGCGCATGATTTCTGCTTGTCGATGTATACTTTCTTCATGAATAGCTTCAAAAATGGCCTTGATGAATTGAGGCGTCATTCCGTGCGATGTGCCATGCTCAAAATTGCGTTTTAAGATTTCGTCATAGCGTTTGGCTTGTACGATGGTTAGGTTGTGAGCTTTTTTATAAGCGCCAATTTTTCGGCTGATCTGCATTCGTTCTACCAGCAGGTGAATAAGAGAATTGTCAAGGCGATCTATTTGTGCCCGCATCTCCTCTAATTGTATCGCTTCGTTTCTCCGATCTCGTATAACAAGCTGACCGATTATGGATTCCAAAACTTCTGGTGTGATTTGCTGAAAAGCGTCACTCCAAGCCTTGTCAGGCGAGCAATGCGTCTCGATAATCAGACCATCAAAACCTAAATCTAAACCTTGCTGTGCCAACGGAGCGATCAGTGAGCGCTTTCCGCCTATGTGGCTTGGATCTCCAATAATAGGCAGATCCGGGAAGCGTCGGCGTAGCTCAATCGGAAGGCTCCACATGGGGTCGTTGCGATATGGTTTTTTTCCGTAAGTAGAGAAGCCGCGATGGATAACCCCAAGTCGCTTTACGCCTGCTTGGTTCAGTCTTAGTAGTCCGCCAATCCATAGTTCTATGTCAGGGTTTACGGGGTTTTTCACCAAGATGGGAATATCTACTCCCTGCAATGCTTCTGCCATATCTTGCAAAGCAAAAGGGTTCGTCGCCGTGCGTGCGCCAATCCACAGCAACCCGACGCCCGCTTTTAGTGCTGCCTCAATGTGAGTAGGCGTTGCCACCTCAGTAGCCGTGATCATCCCCAGTTCATCGTTGACGCGGCGTAGCCAGGGGAGCGCTTCCAAGCCTTTTCCCTCAAACCCGCCGGGCTTGGTGCGTGGCTTCCAAATGCCGGCACGAAAGATCTTAACGCCGAAGCTCGCCAATTCGCGTGCTGTCTGCATTACTTGAGCCTCTGTCTCTGCGGCGCAAGGACCCGCGATCAAGAGCGTTTTTTCGCCGCAAGGGGCGGCCGGTAAGGCAAGAGGACGTAAATCTAAGTTCATAAATAATCTTTCGTTTTTACTTGTGCAAAAATACATAGATTGAGGCTTTCCTTCTCCTCTTTCTCTCATTTTTTATGAGGAGTTTTGCGGCTTTATCCCATTAAAGGCCACATTTTTTTTTGCGCCCGCTGTTTCTTGTAGTAACTTTGCATCACGCAGAAGAGGCTTAAAGTGTGAACTTATGCACTATGCTCCTGCTAATTTTTATTATGGACGAACGAAGTGATTTTATAGACGCGTTGCTACACTACGCTATGGCGCAATTGTTGCATCAAGATCGCACGGCCGACTATTGTCGTGGTGCAATTAAAATCTTAGATGCTCGCAATCATCTTTTCACATTCGTCTTTGTCGACAATACTGACGAGGAAAATGCCGTTTATGCGTTGCGCGATTTATGCCGTGTTGACCCGGATACGCTCGATACGATCGTTGATCGCGCCAAAATCGCATCTCTCGCCCGTACTTATTTTGATTAAAACAACAATGATGCGGTGCTGCGCCAACTCATAAAAGTTGCCGTAGGCCACGAACATATTAAAGTATGGAAGAACCAAAAGACGAGCTTACGTATCGCAGAAGAATGCCTATACAGATACGTTTTAATGATGCTGACTCTTATGGTCACGTCAATAATAATGCGTATTTCAGCTATTATGACTTGGGCAAGATGGACTACCTCAATTCTGTAATGGGGGCAGATGGAAAAGCGCATGGTATTGTGCCAATTGTTGCTAATATCAGTGCCGATTTTTTCCATCCCGTCTTTTATGGAGATGAGATCGTTGTAGAAACGTGCATCCCCCATATTGGCAAAAAGAGCTTTACCTTGCAGCAGCGTGCAGTTAACGTGAAAACAAATACCGTTGTCTGTCGTTGCGCCACGGTGATGGTTTGTTTTTCTTTAAAAGAGAAGAAGAGCGTAGAGGTGCCGGCCGATTTTCGGGAGGCTATTGAGCGCTTTGAGAAAGACGAATAAGTCGCCGCGAGGTACCAACGTTCGCCCTCGTCGCGCGGTCAAATGTTTGTGGAGTTTTAGAAATGGAACAGCACGTACTACTTGTCGACAATTTGCCTGAAGCCGTCGGCCGTTTGTCGCAGGCAGGCTACGATCATATTTTCGTGCTTGCCGACTTGCAGACCGAGCGCTTTTGTCGCCCACTACTGGGCGATAGTGCTTCGCTTTATTCGCCTGACGTCGTCATCGCTTCGACAGATGCTCATAAAGATCTTGATACCTTGTCGCAAGTATGGGCTTTTCTGCAGACACATGGAGCTACGCGCCACTCATTAATAATATGTCTGGGCGGCGGGATGGTCACTGACTTGGGCGGCTTCGCTGCGGCTACGTTTAAGCGTGGGATCGACTTCATCAATGTCCCGACTACGTTGCTGGCTATGGTCGATGCCGCTGTCGGTGGTAAGACGGGCGTTAATTTTAACGGACTGAAAAACGAGATTGGCGTCTTTTGTCCGGCTCAGCGTGTATGGATACATACGCCTTTTCTTCGTACACTCGATGCCGACAATCTTCGCTCGGGCTATGCAGAAATGCTGAAGCACGCCTTATTAAATAATGTGCAAGCGTGGGCGGAACATTTGGACTTCGATTTGGCTGCGCCCGATTTTGAACGCCTGCAGAAGATGGTAGGCGAGAGTATCGCACTCAAACAGCGCATTGTCGCCGAAGATCCTCAAGAACACGGCTTGCGTAAAGCGCTAAACTTTGGTCACACAGTTGGCCATGCTTTTGAGACCTTGTCGCTTCGTCGCCATTCTCCGCAACTACACGGTTCTTGTGTCGCACAAGGAATGATTTGCGAACTCTATTTGAGCCACCTGCACAAGGGTTTTCCCCTTGAGCGCTTGCGGCAAACTGTGCGCTACTTAATCGAGAATTATGGTCGCTTCGAGTTCTCGTGCGACGACTATGATACACTTTACGAACTAATGCTTCACGATAAGAAAAATGTTGGTGGAGTCATCAACTTCACCTTCTTGGGTGATGTGGGACGTATTTTTACAGACCAACACGCCGAGCGCGAAGAAATCTATGAGGCTTTTGATTTCCTACGTGAGGGTTAGTGGTAAATAGAGACAAATCACGACTGCACAATGTGGTCGAAATAAAATCAATACAACAATATGAAACGTTCAACTTTAATTCTTACGCTGGCGCTGGCCTTGGTTGGAAGTGCTTCGTCTGTGGGCTTTTTGCAGGCAGCGCCGAAAGTAGTCGTCAACACTCAAACGGTTGCGCCGAATGGGCGTCAATTGACAAAACTTGGTCTGACCGGAGCTCAACTGGAGCAGAAACACGACGGCATTTGGGCCGTTACGCTCAAAGGAAAGGCCTTGGGCTATGTAATCAACTCTACGCCTTTTGCCGCCAATGTGCAAGGCTATCGCGGCCCTGTGCCGGTTTTGGTTTATGTAGACAATTCCGGTAAATGCAAAAAGGTATATGCACTCCCCAACAACGAGACGCCTTCTTTCTTCGACAAGGCCGTGACGGTGCAAAATCAGTTTAAGGGAAAGGCTGCCAAGAAAGCCGCAACGATGAGTGTGGACGCAGTCAGTGGCGCTACTTTTTCCAGCAAGGCTTTGGCTGCTAATGTCAAGGCGGCACTGGATGCGTATACCAAGTACGTAAAATAACGTGATGAACAAATGGATTATAAACGGCGAGCGGCTTCTTTCGCTGCTCGTCGTTTTTCTTCTTTTAGCGGCTACGGCCGTTAGCGCCGGCAAATGGTTTGGCCGGCCGCTTACGATGGTGCAGGAGGGAGGCAATGTGTCTGCTCCGGCGTCTTTCGCAGCTCCAACGTCGCAGCAATTGGCCGCACTCGGACTGAAGGAGGCTGTGCTGACGGAAAAGGATACAGCAATCTGGCGCGTATCGACGTCCGCCGGGCAGAACGAGGGTACAATTTTGCGAACGGACCATTTTGCGCCCGATGTGAAAGGCTTTGCCGGCCCTGTGCCGCTCTTCATTTTTATCGACAAAGATAGTATCGTGCAGCAGGTGCTGCCACTTGACAATACGGAGACGCCCTCATTCTTCACCCAAGCTGTGAAGGTTTTGGAGGCGTGGCAGGGAAAAAAGGCGCACGATTTGGTGCAAGCCAAGGTCGATGCTGTTAGTGGTGCCACCTTCTCAAGTCGGGCGATCAATCTCAACATGCAGGCAGCCCTTGTAGCCTATGAGCAGCAAAAAGTTGACGCTTTCCCTACGCCGGCTTTGGGTTGGCCTAAGACCATTGCCGTTTTCTTGGTCTTGGGTTTTGGCCTTTTGGCCGCTACGGTTTTGCGTGGCAAGAAGTGGGTGCGCCTTTTAGCGCTTAGCCTCAATGTCCTCGTCTGCGGCTTCTGGTGCGGACAGTTTATTTCTGTTTCCCTACTGCGCGGGTGGCTGATGAACGGCTTTGATCCGCTACTCGTACTGCCCACTTTCGCTATGCTGTTGCTCGCCATCTTGATGCCATATTTCGGCAAAAAGAATTATTACTGCCAATGGGTGTGTCCCTACGGCGCACTCCAAGATTTGGCTTTACGC
>JABZGO010000128.1 GCA_015259305.1 Alloprevotella tannerae
ATGACCTATCTTTATTATGCGATGCTGAATAAGAACTACGAGGTGATGGAACTGCTGTTGAAGCACGGAGCAGATCCTAATATTCATAGTGAGTTCTATACCAATCCTGCGTATCATAAAATAGGATATGGCGATGATAACGGTGCTTGTTTGTCATATTGCGGCCGGCGGGCTTATGATATCAAATATATGAAGCTACTTGTAAAATATGGCGCAAATGTCAATGATACTACTTATATAAGTCCTTTAGCCCTTTCGATAGACGACGAATTGCAAGGGAAAGAAAAAGTAGCGTTTTTGGTACAACATGGTGCTAATATAAACTTACGTGTAGCCGGGGCAACGGTAATAAGTAGTGAGGCTAACATGTATAATTGGGATAAGGTGCTTATCCTTTTAGACCTCGGCGCAGATCCTATGGCCGGTGATGATCCTAAGTTTAATGTGGCTGCATTTGTACAACAATATTATGATGAGGGCTTTGATCCTAACAGTGAGAATGGCAAGATGGCGCAGGAGGTAAAGCGCCGGCTTGAACAGCGCGGGGTGAAGTTTCCTTATCTTCCTAAGAAGCCGGCTGCTTCGACCCCAAGCGAGGAGCAACCGAAGGAATAGTTTTGTGTAAAGAAAATAATTTTTTTAATTTTGTAGAAAATGAAGAAGTTAGTTGCTTTAGCGCTTATGTCTCTATGCTTAAGCAGTTGTAGCTTGATATTCAATAGACATAAGCATTCTGCTCCCGAGCCGGAGGTTTATTTTCCTGATGGGTTGGAGTTGCAGATGGCTACTGCTATTTATAATGATAAGCCTCGCGCCATACGAAAATTGATTAAGGAAGGAATCGACTTGAACCACGTCAGTAAAGGCGGTATGACCTACCTTTATTACGCGCTGCTGAATCACAATTACGATGTGATGGAGTTGCTGTTGAAGCACGGTGCAGATCCTAATGTTCATAGTAAGTTCTATACCAATCCTGAGTATCATAAAAAAGGGTATAGCGATGATCAGACTGATGCCACTTGTCTTGAGTATGCGAGCCATAAATACTTTGATATCAAATATATGAAGCTGCTCATTAAATATGGTGCAAACGTGAATGATACTACGAGCATAGGTCCTATTTGGGGCGCTCTACGAGATAAAAGCCAAGGCAGAGAAAAGCTGAAATATTTAGTAGAGCAGGGCTTAAACCTCGATTATAGTCAAACGGGGACGCCTGCAATATGTGGTCAAGCGCTTACTTACGAATGGGATATGGTGCTTTTCCTGATGGACCTTGGCGCAGATCCCTTGGCCGGTGATGATCCTGACTTTCAAGTTGCTGCATCTGTACAAGAATATTTCGACGAGGGCTTTGATATTAATAGTAAGTATGGCAAGATGGCGCTGGAAGTAAAGCGTCGGCTTGAACAGCGTGGGGTGAAGTTTCCTTATCGCCCTAAGACAAAGAGCGATTCAATCAAAAGCGAGGAGCAACCGAAGCGTAAAAGGTTTTTATGAAGCCTTGGCGCTCATTTCCTCAAGACAATATTTGTTGCATTCCATAAAAAGACAATTCACGTTATATCAGATGAAGATTATAGTAAATCGGGGCTTTGATAATATGCTCACAAGCATCGTAGTCTTTAAGAATGGGCACCCGGCTATTGCTTGCCCCATACAGAAAGATTTTTGCGAGATGGATGCAAAAGAAGGCGATCGTATAGAGGTCAAGTTAATAGCTCACGGTATGATTTCGCAGAGGTTTGCCGCTTTCACGTATCAAGAAGGAAAAGATACGGTATATATCCGGCCTACGATGTTGTGTAAACGGTGGGAGATGGCAAACTATCGCGTATTGCCTTACCTTAGTTTGTTGCTTCTTGTTCTTCAATCCGTGACAACATCGGCCGCTTGTAAATGGTTGTGCGCAGGTTTCCTCGTTTTGACCGCTTTGTCTTGGCTGAGCTTTCAGGGCTGTAAGTCGAATCCCTCGATGCGGAGCAGATTGTTCACGTTGGCTTACTTGTAGGCCGGCGTGTGGTTTTGCGTAGCTTATAGATCGGCTTGCTTGCTCGCGCCGAACGCATAAGTAATTGTTTTCAGCGCAAATCCGTCTGCAATTCATTGGCATTCGTTAAATTTGCACTTTCAGAGAGGAAGTCGGCGCAAAGTCAAGACGCAGTAGATCTGCCAACGCCATCGCTTCCTTCCAAGGTGCAGGCGAGAAGAAAGCATGAAATATGACGACGTAATCGGGCAAGCAGCGATTAAAGCGCGTCTTCGGCGGCAAGTCGTCGAAGGCCGCGTGCCGCATGCGCAGTTGTTTTGCGGCCCCACAGGTGTCGGCAAGCTCCCGATGGCTTTGGCTTTAGCTTCGTCTCTGCTCTGCACGAACAGGATGCCCGAGGGCGATCCCTGCGGCTGTTGTGCGGGCTGCAAGATGGTTGCACGCTACGCTCACCCCGACTTGCATTTCATTTTCCCTACAATACGAAAAGGCAGTACAAGTTCGAGCGATACCTATCTCGAAGCGTGGCGCGAGCGCCTCTTGACTTCCCCCTACTTCGACAACCAAGATTGGTTGGCAGCGCTGCAAGTGGAGAATCAGCAACCCACTTTTTACGTAGCCGATAGCAATGCTGTCATAGAAAAGCTGAGTCTTGTGGCCAATCAGGGCGGTTATAAAGTGATGATTGTTTGGCAGGCCGATAAGATGTCGGTAGAAGTGCAAAACAAACTGCTGAAAATCCTCGAAGAACCGCCGCAACTGACGGTCTTTATCCTTTTGACCGACGCGCCCGAGCGCTTGTTGCCGACGATCGCCAGTCGCGTGCAGCGCATCGACTTCCCCTTGCTGCCCGAGCGCCTCTTGCAAGAAGAGCTTAGCACGCGTAATCACATTGATCCCACCGCCGCTCGCGACATCGCCCATATCAGCAATGGCAGTTACGTACGAGCCTTGCGCCACATCGGGGTGGACGAAGAGGGCGAAATGTTGCTCGAAAATTTCAAAACCCTCATGCGACTCTGCTATATGCGCAAGGTAAAAGATTTGCGCGATTGGTCAGACGCCGCTGCCGGTTGGGGGCGCGAGCGCCAGAAGCGTTTTCTCGATTATGCGCTCAAGTTGGTGCGCGAAAACTTCATTTATAATTTCCGCCAAGCCCCGCTCAATTACGAGACCGCCGCAGAAGCCGAGTTCTCCGTCAACTTTGCCCGCTTCATCAACGAGCGTAACGTCGAAGACATGTTGACCCTCTTCACCGAAGCCCGCAGAGACATTGCCGCCAACGTCAACGCCCGAATGGTATTCTTTGATACCGCCTTGCGTTTGATCGTGCTGCTCCTTCGATAGCTAAGGAGAGGCCTTGCGCCCTCCCGATACAATATATATAGACAGAAAAATAATGGACGATTTTTACCCCACCGAACCCAGTCTTCGAGGTCTGAGCGCCTCCGGCTGTGGCCGTCAGGACAAGCAACTTAATACATACGACTATCTCTCAGATGTTCCCGGCAATGTTGCCACGACCGACCTCGTCGAAGTGCAATTCAAGAACACGCGAAAGGGTTATTATCATAACGACAACCATTTAGACCTCGTCAAAGGCGATCAAGTGGCCGTCGAGTCTAATCCCGGTCACGACATCGGCGTCGTTACGCTCACCGGGCAATTGGTTTTGGCCCAGTTGAAAAAGGCCGGATTGAAGGCCAACAACGAAATACGCCGCGTCTATCGCAAGGCCCGCCCGAGCGATTTGGAAAAATTTGAAGAAGCCAAAGCCCGCGAGCACCAAACGATGATCCGCTCTCGACAGATTGCGAAAGAGCTGGAGCTGGATATGAAAATCGGCGACGTGGAGTTTCAAGGCGACGGCAACAAAGCGATTTTCTATTACATCGCCGATGCCCGCGTCGACTTCCGCAAACTTATCCGCGTCTTAGCCGACGAATTTCACGTCCGCATCGAGATGCGCCAGATCGGAGCGCGCCAAGAAGCCGGACGCATCGGCGGCATTGGTCCCTGCGGTCGCGAACTCTGCTGCGCAACGTGGATGAAGAGCTTCAATTCCGTTTCTACCGTCGCCGTGCGTTGCCAAGATATTTTCCCGAACCCCCAAAAATTGGCCGGCCAGTGCGCAAAACTGAAGTGCTGTATGAACTATGAGGTCGACACCTATATAGATGCCGGTAAGAAACTCCCGCCGCGCGATGTCACGCTTGAGACCGCCGACGCCACTTTCTATTATTATAAAGCCGATATCTTGACCGGGATGATCACGTATAGTACCGACAAGCGCTTGGCGGCTAATCTCGTTGTCATACCTGCCGAGCGCGCACTCGAAGTGATCCGTATCAACAAAGAAGGCGGCAAGCCTGAGCGCTTAGATACCGAACCTGTAGTCGTAGAGACGCGCCCCGCCGACCTTTTGGAGCAAGATAGCTTGACGCGCTTTGATAAAAAACGCAAGAAAGACCACCGCCGCCACAACGGCAACCGCTCCGGCAATCGCCAGCGTCGGTCCGGAAGAGACGAAGCTCGCAAGAAGCCCGAAGCATGAAGCCATTTGCCTGCGTCTTGCTCTTCGCGCTGCTCCTCGTGGCGTGCAATCGTCGCCCCGTAGCTGCTTTTTCCTATCGCTCCACGCCCGTCGACGGCTGGGAGAACGCCGATACCCTCATCTTTCCCATTGATTCGCTGCCGGCCGATGGGCGCTATGCCCTGACCGTGGGTGTGCGTACCTCCTCGGCCTATCCGTATCCGTTTCGCACGTTGGCGCTGAGCATCGAGGCGCGCTTCCTTTCGCAGGCCCGTTATGCCGATACGCTCTACTGCTCTCTGACGGATCGCGAAGGAGATGTGAGTGGCAAGGGCGTAAGCGTCTACCAATACACCTTTCCGGTCGATACCTTTCAGCTTCATCGTGGTGCGCGAGGCACGATTACCATTCATCACATCATGCGGCGTAACCTGCTGCCCGGCGTTTCCGATGTAGGCATCCGTTTGGAGCGTCTTTAGTGCGCGCTATACCGCTTTACGTGTCGCATTTTCTGGTTTGACGACCCTTTTCGGCGATAGCGTTTGCGGCCCTTCCCGATTTATTCCCTTTTCTCGCACGCATCGTCGTCAAATTGCCCTTGTCGAGCGTCTGCGACTTGTTTTCCCATCCCCAAAGCCCATTGTGAGGCGACGAATAAGCTTTTGCGTGATTGATAAGTGCCTGCCTCACAATCTTTGCGCCCATATTGTTGCGCAAAAATTAAGTCATTGAAAAACAATTGTTTCAATCCTTTTCTATACAGTCCTATTTTTTATTTTTCAATGTGTATTTTGCCGTCTCTTTGCATCCACAATTTGGCGATGAAGTATGGTTGATTATGTTTTTTATCACGACAACAAGGGTTTGCGCTCGTGATAAAAAGTACTTGCGCTCACGATAAAAAAGGTGTACGCTCGTGAGCGTAAAGGTTCGGCGCGTACTTTTGTCGGTTTAAGTTTGTTTGTCGTACGATGAAAAACCAAAGCGTATCGCACTAAAAGGTTGCTTTCAGCATTCGCTTTTGTTTCCTTCTCCGCCCCGCCTCAACTTGCGTCTGTTTTTGAAAGACCAACCCTAAGGGGTTGCCAATGCGGCGGTACGTTAGGCAGGGTTAAGCCGCTTCGCATCTTAACCC
>JABZGO010000129.1 GCA_015259305.1 Alloprevotella tannerae
CTCCTAAGTATTGATATATTGTTGGCCTCGAACGCCTTTCGACCTCTTTAACTTTGTGCTCTATAAAGAGTATCTGCATTAAGTTAGCGCAGACGGGCGACCGAGAAACCAAGGAGTGAGATGCAAGAGATCAAGGACTTTGCATACAGCAAGTGAACCTATTACGCAAAGTGGGAGGACTATAAATAAAAAGAGGAGGTGGGTAGAATCGAAAGCAAAATATCGTGGCATCAATATCTTACACACCTTAACGAAAAGCGGAGAAAAAAGAAAGATCACGAGAGAGTTTCGTCCCAAGAAGAGGAAGAGGCGTTTCAGAGCCCGAGGCTGGCAAGGATAAAGGGCCAAGGCTGTAGCAATCACTGTATAAACCGTAAGCATACCACACAAGGTCCCTTTATGAAAGGTGTCAGGTCGGCAAGCTAACAAACCAAGCACGGGGAGCGCCCACCACGAAGGGCGAAAAACTTGGAGGAACGTGAGTCCGCTCTGTCGCACAATAAGACCGATTGCGAAATAGAGGCTCATATCCCACGCCACCAAACCCACGTAAGCCAAACTGAAATAAGCGAGTCCCAAGGCGAAGATGCGCGATAAGGCAGGTCCCTTCAACCACCGAAAAACAACGAAATAAAGTGCACCACATAAGATAAGCGTGTGCAAATACCAATACGGCCCGACCGGATTGAAAAAGATTTTTTCGACAAAGACAAGAATGGTGAGATCTTTGATAGGATCATGTACCGGAACAACTGTCGATAGCACTATATAGGCCGATTCTAAAAACAAATAAGGCACAGTAAACCACCACAAAGTGCGTGCGATGTGTCGTCCCCCCTTATTTACGGGCATCAAATAGCCGGATATGAGAAGGAAGCCCGGCATGTGGAAAGTATAAACCCACTGTTTAAGCAGCGGATAGTGGTCGGCAAAATACAGTAGATGAAAGGCCACCATAAGCAGAATAAAGATGCTTTTCAAGAAGTCTAATTCTTCAATACGCTTGTACGTGGTAATAGAGAGCGAAGGGCTAATCATAGCGCAAATATACAAATCTGTCATTACATATGGCTGCTTATCAAATATGATTTTTGGGTTCCGGAGGGCATACAGTATTTTCTCCGCTGATCACCTTAGGAATATGACGATCTCCAACTTATTCTCGAAGCGGACGATCATAAAATGCAGCAGAAACAAGGTGGCAACAAACAGAGAGGCTTTGCATATCTCATTGTTTTATAGCCCCATTTGCGATTATCCGCAGCGGACTTCTTTCGTTTGGTAACAGCAAACGATGGTTTGGTGGGAGCAAACAATGGTTTGGCGGCAGCAAACGATAGTTTGGCGGCAGCAAACAACACAACGAAGCAAAGAAGAAACAGAAAAATGCGCCAACAGACAAAAAGAACGAGGCAATGCGCATGCAATAACGCCTCATCGTCAATAAAAGCGGGGGAGGAAGCAAGAAAAAACAAGTCAGCGGCCATCGGCAGTCTCACTTTAGCGGCCACTGCTAAACGCGAAAAGCGGGCCGACCGAAGAAACGGTCGCGCCCGCTTGTAGAAGGCGGAAACTTTCTAAGTGTTCCGAAAAACAGAATGCGTCGTTCAGGCGTGCACGTAAGTGCCAATCGGCTCTCCGTCGATCACTTTGCGCAAGTTGCCTGGTTGGTCCATATTGAAAACATAGATGGGGAAGTCGTTTTCCTTGCACATCGCGATGGCAGTTATATCCATCACGCGCAAACCTCTGCTGAGCACTTCACCATACGTGATTTTCTCAAATTTTTCCGCACTTGGGTCTTTCTCCGGATCTGCTGTATAGACGCCATCTACGCGCGTCCCCTTCAGCATTACGTCGGCCTCGATTTCTATGCCGCGCAAAGACGAGCCCGTATCAGTGGTAAAATACGGATTGCCCGTCCCCGCCGACATAATCACGACCTCGCCGCGTTCCAAAGCCTCGCAAGCTTTCCATTTACTATAAAATTCGCCGATCGGTTCCATACGAATGGCGGTCAGAACGCGCGCTTTAACGCCGATAGCACCAAGTGCACTACTCAAAGCCAAACTATTGATCACCGTAGCGCACATTCCCATTTGGTCACCTTTGACCCGATCAAAACCTTTGCCCGCTCCGCTGAGTCCGCGAAAGATGTTGCCCCCACCAATTACGATGCCGATCTGCACACCGAGGTCGCGAATCTCCTTGATCTGCGCCGCATATTCGTTTAATCTTTGTACGTCGATGCCGTAACCTTGTTCGCCCATCAAGCTTTCGCCGCTCAGTTTGAGCAAAATGCGTTTGAATTTTGTCATATCTTGGTTGTATTGTTGTTTTTATGATCATCATCGACTGAAATCCGTCGGTTGTCCACTACTATTGCGAAAGTCTTTTACCAACTTGCGTCCGAATCGTTTGCAGGCAAAGTTAAGCAAAATGTTTGGCCTGACTTCAAAAGTAAGACGCAAGACTTAACCACTCCCGCCGGCCTCCTGCCGCATCGGCGGCAAGATGCGCTTGAAATAGAAGGCCTGCACCAGACCGCGCACCAAGAAATAGCCGGCAAAAGCGACCCACAAGCCATCATTGCCCCATAATTTAACCAAAAAGGATTGGAAAAAGAAAAAGAACACGACGCCCGAGAAAACCGAAAGCAGCATCCCGCGCGTAGCCGTCGTACCAATGAAGAGGCCATCCAAGAGAAAACCGGCCGTGCCTACGATGGGGATAAGACAGACGTAGACCACATAGCGCCGAGCAGCCTCAATCGTAGCCGCATCGTTGGTCAAGAGGCGGATCAATGCATCGCCACCAATGATATAAGCCACCGAGAAGCATAAGGCCAAGCCTGCGCACCAGCGGATCAAGGCCCGCGTGAGGCGAAGAAAAGCGGCGCGATCACCCATTCCGTAATAGCGGCCGCCAAGTGCCTCTCCGGCATAGGCGAAACCATCCATCACGTAGGAAAGCAGCGTATTAAACTGCAAGAGTAAAGCGTTGGCCGAAAGAATGACAACGCCGAGCCCCGAACCGATAGACGTAAAAGCCACCTGCACAGCCACGATGCACAGCGTGCGAAAGAAGATGTCCGTATTAACCGAAAAGAAGCGAGCGAGAACGCCCCCTTGCCAAAGTCGATGCAGGTCGACTTGCCGCCAATCTGCGCGATAGCGATGCCACCAAACGACGGCGAAAAGCAGCAAACCGACATACTGGGCCACAAGTGTACCCACAGCGACACCGGCCACCTTCCAATGCAAAAAAAGTACGAGAGAGGCACTCAAAAGTATGTTGCAGACGTTTTGTACAATAGCTACAAGCATCGGCACTTTAGCGTCTTGCATGCCCAAAAACCACCCCGTAAAACTATAAAGGCCAAGCACAGCGGGCGCGCCCCAGATCAGGATGTGGAAATATAGACGCGCTTGCACGGCAACTTCGCCGGAGGCCTTCATCATCAAGAGTCCGAAATCGACCAAGGGCAGTTGGGCGGCAATCAGTAAGGCCGACACGGCGCCGGCCACGAGCAACGAGCGCGCCAACACGCGGAGTGCCTCCACTTTATCGCCCCGCCCATAGGCTTGGGAAGTGAAGCCGCCCGTACCCATACGCAAGAAGTTGAAGAGCCAATAGAGCATATTGAAAATCATACTCCCAATGGCGATGGCGCCGATATAGACGGTCGAACCCAAATGGCCGGAGATGCCCATATCAACCATTCCCAACAAAGGAACGGTAATATTGGAGATGATACTCGGTATGGCGATGCGAAGAATTTGACGATTCATCGTAAAAAACGGCTTCAAAACGAGGGCAAAGTTAGGCCTTTTCAAGTGCTAAGGAGGTGAAAACGGCCGCAAATCTGCCGAAAGCGCACAAACAAGCGCCGGAAATCACTTACAGCCGGGTACACATTATATATATTGGTATGGAATCTTCATAAAACGAAACGCACTTCTTTGAAAGCATACTTTCGTAAGCGGCCGGCTTCATCTTCCAACTGCAAAGTGCCATCGGGCAATACGCCAATCAGACGGGCACGAAATGTGCCTTGTGCATCGGCGTAAGTAAACAGGCCTTCGCGCCGATATAAACGTTGGTGATATTGCCAATCTATACTTTGACGCGCGCCGGATCGAAGAGTGGCATAGGCTGATGAGAAGCGCTGTAAAAATTGGTGGAGAAAGGCGGTCAAATCCGTATCGTGACCGAGGATTTGATAGAGAGAAACGGGATTGGGTGCGTCGCTAAAAAATTGTCGCTGATTGATGTTGATGCCCGGGCCAATACGAGTGCAGGCAATCTCAGACCCGCGCAAATCATGTTCTAACAACATGCCGCAGATTTTGCGGTCGTTCCAATAAATATCATTGGGCCATTTGATCGAAATCCCATCCGTATAAAGATCTAAAGCCTCAGCGATGGCCAAAGCCGTAACTTCAGACAAGCGAAATTGTTCATCAGCTTTCAAAAACGTAGGATGAACACGCAAACCTAAAGTCAGATTCTTGCCCGATTCAGACTCCCAATGCGTCCCGCGCTGTCCGCGACCGGCCGTTTGCGTCTCCGCCACCACAACATAAAGATCGTCGGTTGCAACATCGTCAGGAAGACGCTGCAAATAAGCCATCGTCGAATCGACAGACGTCAAAAACTCCAGTTGCATTGTTGTTTGCGTTTAATACTTTGGGGAGAATACGCATCGATATAGTGCGTAACCTGAAAAGGCGCCTCTCGCCCGACGACCGTTATAATGTCGAAGCGACAAGCGGCATCCAAATGGTGCAAATGCATATAATCGTGGGCTGCACGAACGAGGTGCTTTTTCTTCGTCCGATCAACGGCTTCCAAAGCCGTATATTCGGCTTCATAACTGCGCGTCTTGACTTCTACGAAAACGATCTCGCCGTAATAATCTGCAATGATGTCGATTTCTAAATGCCCCGTGCGCCAATTGCGCTCCAAGAGACGATACTCAAGTTGGGACAAATAATGCGCTGCTACCTCTTCGCCGAGCGCGCCGAGTTGATTATGAAGTGCCATTTAGCGCTTGCGTTGAAAAAAGCCCTTCATTAAGTTCGCACATTCTTCAGCTAAAACGCCCTTTGTCACCTCCGTGCGCGGATGCAATGCGTTGGGGGCGAACACAGAAAAGCCTCGCTTAGGGTCGGATGCACCATAGACAATCCTACTCAACTGCGCCCAAGCCAATGCTCCGGCACACATAACGCAGGGTTCGACCGTGACGTAAAGTGTGCAATCGGTCAGGTATTTTCCGCCTAACGCGTTGGCTGCAGCTGTAATCGCCTGCATTTCTGCGTGAGCCGTAACGTCGGTAAGCCGCTCCGTAAGGTTGTGGGCACGGGCAATAATGCGGTCGCGACAAACGATAACAGCACCAACAGGCACTTCGACCTCTTCGAAAGCTTGCTTGGCTTCGATTAGGGCCTTTTGCATATATTCTTGATCGGTCATTAGTTGCCTATTTCTTTTTGATGCGTAATTTTACAGGAATACGCTGTTTTTGAAGATGCGAAGGTAACATATTCTTAGATTTTCTTTGTATCTTCGCCGTCAGAAATTAAATCTATTAAATATGAGTATCACACAAAATCTGATTGAACGGGCGCG
>JABZGO010000012.1 GCA_015259305.1 Alloprevotella tannerae
TCTTAGCGCTGTCTAATTCAGGGCAAACAGACGAACTCCTTCGCTTCCTGCCTTATTTGTTGACACAAAAGATTCCCGTTATCGGTATGACGGGCAATCCAAAATCTCAGTTGGCGCAATATTCTACGGTTCATCTCAATGTAGCAGTTGCCAAAGAGGCCGGTCCTTTAGGTCTAGCGCCAACATCATCAACCACAGCTGCTTTAGCGATGGGCGATGCCTTGTCTTGTGCATTAATGGACGCGCGTGATTTTAAAGCTTCTGACTTTGCACAATTTCACCCTGGTGGAACATTGGGGCGTCGTCTCTTAACCAAGGCCAAAGACATTATGCGAACAGAGGACCTTCCGATTATTCCGCCTTCAATGCCGCTCGGTGAAGCTGTAATTCACGTTAGCAATGGGCGCTTAGGACTATGTGTGGCGCAAGAAGAAGGCAAAATCGTAGGCATCATTACCGATGGCGATATTCGAAGGGCCATTCAAGCCTCGCGCGACAACTTCTTTCAGACCACCGTGGCCGAAGTAATGACACGCACACCAAAGACGGTTAGTCCGGAGGCTAAAGTTTCTGAGATCGAATCCATCTTAAATACCAACAAAATCCATTGTGTCCTCGTCACTGCTCCCGATGGAAGTCTGTTAGGTATCGTTGATTCTTTCCGCACGGCATTATAATCGAGCGTTTATATGAAGATGCGCCGGCTAATTCTGCTTTTTCTCAGCCTCTTTATTTTTCATCCTTCCCTTGCCTCCGCGATCTCGAGCAATGGGGGCGAGATAATAATTACAGCTGTCGAGCATAGAGAGTTGCCGACCGACGATCTGATTGCGCAATCTGATTCTCAGATTGTCAATTACTTGAAAGCTCATTTTGATGTACCGTTTACCGACAATAATAAATTGGTTTTCTTCAAGACCGGACAGGAAAAATTCGATGATCTCTTCGCGGCTATTCGTCAGGCGCACCGGTCTATTCATCTCGAGTACTTTAATTTTCGCAACGATTCCATATCACGTGCCCTTTTTGACCTTTTAGCTAAGAAAGCCCAACAAGGTGTGAAGATCCGCGCGTTGTTTGACGGTTTCGGAAACTCCTCCAACAATCGCCCTTTGCGCCGTAAGCATTTGGAAGCCTTGCGTGCACAGGGCATTGAGATTTATGAATTTGATCCCCTTCGCTTTCCTTACGTCAACCATATCTTTCATCGCGATCATCGCAAGATAGTTGTCATCGACGGACTCGTGGCTTATACCGGCGGGATGAACGTAGCCGACTATTATATCAAAGGAAAGCCCGAGATAGGCGACTGGCGCGACCTCCATGTGCGCGTTGAGGGAGATGCAGTAGGCGATTTGCAGCGCATTTTCATCAGTTTTTGGAATGCTGTGACCCATCAGCAGGTGCAAGGTCCTGAATATTACCCCGGTGAGAAGCAGGCTTCCGATTATTTTGTCGGACTAAAAGAAGACAAAGATGCAACGGCCGGCCATAAACTCGTTGGTGTGGTTAATCGTGATCCCGATGAATCGCCACGTATTATTCATGATACATTTGTTCAGGCCATAAAAGTTGCTAAGACTAACATTACGCTGATCAATCCCTATTTGACGCTTTGTCCTCATCTCCGCCGCGAAATCAAGCGAGCCTTGCGCAGAGGTGTCGAAGTACAAATTATGGTTTCGGCCAATAGCGATATTCCCATTACGCCCCGCGTTGTGGAGCATACCGTTCACCGGTTGATGAAAAAAGGCGCAAAGGTCTGGTTTTTTGAAGGTGGTTTTCATCATTCCAAGATTATGATGGTCGATAGCACCTTCTCGTTTGTTGGCTCGGCCAATTTGAATAGTCGGAGTCTTTCGTGCGATTATGAATGCAATTTGTTGATTGCCGATCGCCCTTCGACCGCGCAATTGTTGCGTCTCTTTGATGACGATCGCACGAAGCATTGCTGGCAACTCACCCCCGATACGTGGCGCACAAAGTTTAACAAAGGCTGGCGTTTCCAAGCTTGGTTTTTCCAATTCTTGACGCCCTTTTTATAGTCAGATCCCTCTTTTTTGATAACCCCTCCCCAAGTACGATAAAGCAATGAACGCACAACGTGACATCTCCTTTTCGATTTGCAAAGCCTTTGCTATCATTTTCGTCGTTCTATCTCACGCCGGCGGCCCCGCTTGGTTAAGCAGTTTCGTCTTTCAGTTTCACGTGCCCGTCTTTTTTCTCTGTGCCGGCTATTTCTTTAAGCCGACAGCGCTCAACGACGAAAAGAGCTTTTTTCTCAAGCGCTTGCGTAGCCTTTATTTTCCCTTTGTGCGTTGGAGCTTGTTCTTCTTGATCATCCACAATGCCTTGTTTTATACCGGCTTGCTCAACGAAACTTACGGCAATGCCGCAGGCGGCGTGCTCCATCCCTATAGTTGGAGCGCCTTCAGTCAGCGCGTATGGGACGTAATCTTTGGTATGAGCGGCTACGATGAGTTTTTGACCGGCAGCTATTGGTTCTTCCGCAGTCTTTTTGTCGGAAGTTTGGGGTTTTATCTCTTATTGAAAATCCTCCACCATTATAATAGTCGCAAACCGATTCACCATTTGGTGGGTGCCATCGTTGTTTTGCTTTGGCTCGCCATTCTTTGGATGCTGACCAACGGGCTTCATTTGCCGGGAATGGCGCAAGGCGGCTATCGTGAACTAATGGGTGCGTCGCTCTTGGGCTTAGGTTTCCTTTATCGCTACTTTAGTGAGCGGATCAAACTCAATCTGCAGATCCTAATATGTTGCTTGATTTTTCTCGTTGTTTCCACTATTTATTTCCCAACAAGCATGGCGCCTCACCCAACGCTGCTTCAGTTCTTTACACTTCCCCTTACGGCCTTGGCTGGTTTCTTCCTTCTGCGCCGCCTTTCGCTCTTGTTGGCTACTCGAATGGGTATCTTGACGAGAACATTGGCCTATATAGGCGACAACTCGCTTTATATCTTTGCCTTCCACCTAGTTGCCTTCAAATTGGTCAGCATGCTGAAAGTGGAAGTCTTGGGCTTGCCTTGGGAAGCTGTAGGCGGTCATCCCGTTGTGCAAGCGGGTGCGGCCACAGATGGCTTTTTCCTCTTGTACGTCCTTGTCGGCGTAGCCGTACCGCTTTTGTGGAACGCCGGCTATAAGTATTTGGAGCGCACTTTCCATTTCAATCTATCCCTTTCATCTTTGTTAAATTGGGATTTGTCGCGCCGGATAGCCGCCCTCGTTTGGCTACTGCTTAAGGGGCTCGGACGCAGCATTTATTGGCTCTTACGCTTTATTGTTTTGAACGTCAACAGATTCTTCAATGGCTTGATAAGTTTGGGAAAAGGTATCATAGAAGCCAGTCGCCCTCGCGATGAATTGCCGGAAGGTGAGGAAGATGAGGAAGAAGAAGAGGACGATCGCGAAGACGGTGGTAGCCATTTTGGGCGCGATCTTTTCTCTTAAATCGTAAAACCCGCTTGGAGCAGGCCGATCTTGGTAAAACGCCTTATCCGAATGCCATATTTTTTGCTTCTGACGCAAAGGTGGCGCACGCGTTTGCTTGAAAATTTTATCTATAGTCGACTACTGCCTAAGCAGGCTTAGTCGACTATTTTCTTTTCTTGATTTTTTGACGATGAGTGATTGAAGACTGCGTTTTCCGGGTGCAAGTCTGTTTCGTTTGGTGAGGCCAAACCATTGTTTGCCCCGACCAAACGATGGTTTGCCGGTATCAAACTATCGTTTGGTGCCGCCAAACAAAAAGAGAAGCAGAGCGCGTGAATGAGAAGTAAGCGTTTAGGCGCTTGATAATCAGAGAGGAGTTCGCTTTTTTTAGCGCGAATAAGTTTTCGTGGGATTACAATAAAGCCCAACCCTACTGCACGAAGCAGAAAGTTGGGCATCCTTATCTTAAAGTTTATATGAGGTCACTTTTGAAAAGTCGTGGCTGATCAAGCGCCGGCCGGGCGGTTTTCGCGATCAGGGAAAACAACCGTAGGCTTAAACTGTGCAGCCTCCTCTGTCGAAAATTCGCCGAAGGACATAATGATTACTTCATCGCCTACTTGAAATTTGCGTGCAGCAGCCCCGTTTAGGCAGATTACGCCGCTGCCTCGCTCGCCGCGAATAACGTAGGTCTCAATGCGTTCCCCGTTGTTGTTGTTAACCACGTGAACATGCTCGTAAGGCAGTAAGTCGGCCGCCTCCATCAGGGCTTCGTCGATCGTGATGCTCCCCATATAATGGAGATTAGCCTCGGTCACGTAAGCACAATGTATTTTCGATTTTAACAAACTAACGCGCATGGCTTCTGTAATTAATGTTGTCAATCAGTCGAACCGGACGCTGGCCACAGTAGACCGTGATGCAGCCCTGCACATTTTCAGCTTCGCTCCAATCCTTAATGGGTTGTAGCGTCTGAGCATTGACTATTTCAAAATACTCTACCTCTAATCCGTCGAAAGCATTCAACGCTTCGGTGACGAAAGCCTGTGTATCGGCAACGGATTGTGTGTGGCTGAACTCCAAACTTACCTTCAAGGTCTTGTAAATTTCAGATGCCAGCCGGCGCTCATCATCCGTGAGCAGCGAATTTCGGCTGCTCAAGGCTAAACCGCTTGCTTCGCGCACGATAGGGCAGGGACAGAGCGTGACGGGCAACTGCAGGTCGTTTACCATAGCGCGAACAACGGCAATCTGCTGAAAGTCTTTTTCGCCAAAATAAGCTCGCGTAGGTTGCACGATTTGAAAAAGTTTGCAGACAATGCGGCAGACACCTTCAAAATGTCCGGGGCGGCGCGGCCCTTCCATAACGTTCATCTCCGGATAATCGAAAGTGCGTGTATCTGGTTCCGGGTAAATCGCCTCGACCGTCGGCGCAAAGAGAATATCCGCGTGAAGTGTTTCAAGCAAAGCGCGATCTGCCTCTAAATCGCGCGGATAAGATGAAAAATCTTTAGGATCGTTGAATTGTGTAGGGTTGACAAAGTCGCTGACAACCGTTACATCGTTTTCGCTGACTGCGCGCTCCACGAGTGAAGCGTGGCCGGCGTGGAGTGCACCCATTGTGGGAACCAAACCTATCGACTTGTTGGCTTGGCGATACGGAGCTAATGCGGCGGTAAGGTCGTCTATCGTGGTTAAAGTGATCATTTTCGTTGAATTTTTAACGATGCAAAAGTACGATATTTTTACAAGAAGCCTGCGGGGAATGCACGCTTTCTTTCAAATTTCCAACAATCGATGCCGCTACTTGCTTGCTCGGCCGCTTTTAAGCATACAGAAGCATAAAAAACCGACTGCGGTTTATTGCGGTCGGGCTTTGTGGGAGTGGGCATCGGCTTTACTTTTTACCGCTTTCTGATAGTGAGAACAAGTCTTAACGCTAGGTCTAGCCGGATTAGAGGTGCCGCAAGAAGGGCAGCCACCTGCTGCCGGTGACGCCGATCTTAAGTTTTTAATCGGACATTCGGCCGTGCAGGAGGCACACTTGTTGGCGCTCTTTCCTGAAGGGAGGAAATGGCTCAATAGTGCAAAGAGGCAATATAAAAAAGCTGCTCCTACAATACAGTAGGCAATAATATCTTGTAACATTACAAATCAAATGGGCCGGAAGGAATGCGGCGGCGTAAAACGTGTAGTTGCGCCTTGCTACCCGCGAGGTCGAGTGCTTGGGCAATGGTCTTGCGAGCCAATTCCGGATGGTTGTTCTCTTCGCTGAGGTGGCAAAGCCAAATATTCTGAGTCGTTGCTGCTACATTCTCTTGCAAAATACGTGCCGTATCAGCATTGCATGCGTGCCCCGTCGGCGCTTTTATGCGCTCTTTCAAATGGCGGGGGTAGGGGCCTTCTTCTAACATTGCTGCATCATAGTTTGCTTCGATTACCAGATTGCGCGAACGTCGAATAAATTTGATCATCTCGGGCGTAAAACTGCCGGCGTCGGTGATAAAGCATAAATTGGTGGTGGCTGTTTCTATGAAGTAACCGCAATTGTGACTCGCATCGTGTGGAACTGTAAAGGTTGTGATGTGAAAAGGGCCAATTGACCAGTCATCGCCGGGGAGATAGGTGCGGCAAAATTCGGGGCGTACCTTTTTATGCGTGTGGTAATTGGTTAGAATGCCTTGATGCACATCTTCTGTTGCAAATACATCGAGGTGATATTCGCAGGAGAGTGCGCCCACTGCCTTTACGTGGTCCGTATGGTCGTGTGTGACGAGTATGGCTTTAAGCGCGGGGCAGGTAAAACCATATTCGCGGAAATATTTCTTAAAACTTCGTATTCCGATTCCGGCGTCGATGATGAGTCCGAAGCCGTCTTCTAAGAGGTAATAACAGTTGCCGCTGCTACCGGAACCGAAACTGATAAACTTCATATGTGGCTTGTTTTGTTAATGGATGGTTGTTGAGGCCGTTGGCGGAGCTGAAGGCCGAGCGTGTAAGCACTTATAAAACCAGATGCCGTATGAAAACTTGTAAGAAAGCCGCCTCACTCTTACAGTCAGGCGGCTTAAATTCGTATATAAAAGAGGAGGAGGGCTTAGGTCTTAATATTTTAGGATCTGTCCCGGCCTCAAGCGCGTCTTTTTTGTAAGGTTCGAGTTGAATGAACAGAGTGCGTCCACGCTAACGCCGATTTCTCGCGCAATAGAATAGAGCGTCTCGCCTGCTTTCACCTGATAGAAACGCCCGCTCATAGCAGGCTCAACCTTTGCTGAAGCTGTATGTGTGAACGAATCGTCAGAAGCATTTTTACGGAAGACGTAGTAGTCGGCCGTTACGTCCTGGTGCGGGAAGTCAAAGAGCAGAGAGGGGTCAATAGCTTCTCCCAAAAGACGCGTCTCAAAGTGAAGGTGGCTACCAAAAGATAAACCCGTGTTGCCGCCTAAGCCTATCGGTTCTCCGGCCTTTACATTCTGATTTACGTGTACGAGTTGTTTACTCAAGTGTCCGTAGATCGTTTCTAGGCCATTGGGGTGGCGAATCACGATATAGTTGCCGTAACCGGAAGCCTCGTAGCGCACGATACGCACACGGCCATTGAATGCGGCGTAGATGGTATCGCCCGTATATACTTTGATGTCTAATCCCTTATGCTTACGATGGAAAGCCGGACGATAGCCAAAGCGGCTTGTGATCTTTCGGCTTGGAGTAGGCATAAAAAAACCACGTAGATCAATACGGAAGGAGTCCGGAACTTCGCTACGTGAGTAACAATGGGTTGTGTTGTTGTTCCAAGAAGAATACAAGTTGTTGGCGGGTTCTTCTAAGTTTTCTTTCTGAATCAGTCGATTCAGCATAATTGTATCTGAAGACTTCAAATGGCGATCAACAGGTGCCTGGCGCGCAATCAAATCTTGCGCCGAGGCTGTTGCAGCTGATGTTAGCAGCAATAGTCCTCCTATGATTTTTCGTATGGTTACGAACGTCATTTTCTGAATAGTTTTTTGTTTATGATGCGTAGCCGAATGGAAAAAATCTTCATATATTGGCCTCGCATTTATGAGAAACAGATGTGCAAAGGTAATACTTCTTTTCTGATTATCAATGCTAATGCTTTGAAAACTTCTTTAATAACGTGAACGGAACTGACCTTTAACGGACATAATAATCCTTTGTCAGATCCTCATAGGCGCGTGAACGCCTACCATCTGCGCTTGTCAAGACAAAACTATCTTCTACAATTGGAGAAACTTCTTTTCGGAGTTCTACCAATACTCTTTTCGGGGCTTTCCGCTTCGTGGTGTGCACAAATGTCGTATGCACAACAAATAAAGCTTGTGCTGCTGCGGCCGAACTGAAGTGTGTCAGCGCTGTGGCCGGAAGAATGGCACAAAAGCTGCCTTCAGGGCTCAATAAGCGTTGGACGTGGAAGAGTAAGGCCTCGAATGTGAGCGCCTGCGTATGGCGAGCTTGCGAGCGAGCTGCGTCGGGCGGGAGTAGCATTTCGTTGAAAAAGGGCGGATTAGAGACAATCAAATCAAAGGCTTGGTCTGACGTGTAGTCGGCTACGTCTGTCGCTACGATTTGCAGGCGATCGGCCCACGGAGATGCAGCAACGTTTTCTTGCGCTTGGGCGGCCGAAGCCGGATCAATCTCTATCCCTGTGATCATAGCATCTGTGCGTTGCGCAAGCATTAGGGCAATGAGGCCGGAGCCGGTGCCGATGTCTAAGATGCGCTGCTTTCCTTTCGCATTAGCCCACGCGCCGAGCAATACGCCGTCTGTACCAACTTTCATGGCGCAGCGGTCGTGGCGAATCGTGAATTGTTTGAATTGGAAAGCTTCAGTCATAATGGTCGCAAATGCTTATTTATAAAACAGCACAGCCGCCGGATTATTGTAATGCTCTAAGGCTTTTTGTGGGGATGGCGTGCTCCGTACACCTTTTAACCCCCGCTTTTTGGCCATATTAAGTTTGCCGGCCAACTGATTGTATCTGTGATTTTGAACAATTTATAAACATGTAGAAGTATTTCTGAAATAATTTGCGTAATTTTGTGTTATTGAAAGAAAGAAAACTCTTCTAAACGAAAAAATTGCGGCTTGGGAGAGAACACAAAATAAGGATACGTTGAATTGATGAGTGTCCTTGGGGCCGTTACATTTTGCGCTTTGAAAGTAAATGAATGGGCGAATCGGTCGCGTAGGTTGCAAAATATAGCGGGTGAATAATAAGAAGCAGAAAAGGGTTAGAAGAATATGGCGTCGTTTGTTACTGATTGGGTATGGGCATTATATGTACCTTTGGGTATGTTGCTCCTTTTGATGGTTATGATATATATTCATCGGCATCATTGGCTGAAGTATGTGTACATTGTCAGTGCTTCTTGTCTGCTTATAGAGATCTCTTCTCTCCTCTATTTACAGTGGGTGTCTCTGAGAGGGTCACCGGCATCTACTTTTTCGTTTATCGTTGTTTTCTTGTGTATGTCCACTTATGGGTTTGGTTTAGGGCTTGCGGTGTTGTCCGTAGGTGCTTTTCTTATAGAGTATGCACAGCGGCAGTGGTGGGCGAGAATCGTTATCGGCATTGCGCTTTTTGTGCTTATCGTACTATTTTTTGTTTGCGTCTACTGGTTTATGCAGGGGGTAGCCTCACTGAATAGTGGCTGATGCGCTATGGGAAGCGCGCACTTGACGATAAAAAAAGAAGATTAAAAGGATCGTCAAGCGAATTTGACGTAAGATTCTCTGAAGAGTGTGGGTAAAGAGGAAGAAATGATGTTTTTGGTATTCATTTAAGGAGAACAACAAATGACAAAAGAAGAAAGAGCAACAAAATGGCTCAAGCGTATACCGAGCGCAGAGCATATAGATATAGAAAAGAAAATCAATATATGCGATAAAGTAGCAAGGAGAGCACTAATAGTCTTCTTTACGGTCTTGATCGTAGAGCTTGGTTTGCTGCTAATTATTGGTCAAGGTGAGTTGTTTAACGATATAGCCAATTTGCTGAATGCCATAGCAGATGGAAGCCACAGTCGCGCACACCGTAGAGGGCTGGCGATTGTCGGCGCGTTAGTCTGTGTGCCCATGATTGTGTTGCCTATCATTGCCGCTCTTCTGCTTAAAAATAGGTGGCTTCAAGCGGAAGCGGATAAAGAGATCAGCGATTCGCATAAAGGCAAGTAAGTCTCGATTGAGATGGTTAGGACTTGCGGCAGTTGAATGCGGAGTTAGTCTGCTTATATAGTATTAGTTTTCAATTTATAACGTGTTCCATTTCGCGCTCAATAGTTGGGACAAAAATCTCAAGCGTAGCGGATAAAAATTCCAAGCGCTTAAAATAAAATTCCTCGGCTTGGAAATTTAGTGCCAAGTCGGGGAATTCATTTTATTTCAGCAGAACCGCGAACCGGACTACCCAAGCGAAGCGCTGCACACTACTCCTCGTTGAAGCAATAACGGTCTTGGTGCGAATCAAAATCGGTCGGCCCGTCGTAGCCGTGCGCATGTAAGATTTTCCGGATCTCCTCTTGCTGTTTCGGCGAAAGCGTGTGTTTGCCGTTCAAATAGCGATAGTAGTTGCTTCGTCCGTTAAGTAGTCGTATCAGATCAAGGCGCGCGGAGCGCATTTCGCCTACCTTTAGGTCTTCCATCAGTCCTTTAAATCCTGCAGCTATGCGCACCATTTCTGTGGGCCTAAAGCAGGGGCATTGCGCCTTCTCTAGAGCGGCGGGCGCCACAGCGTAGGTCGTAAATTCTTTGTTGGGCAGCGTCAGCCCGGCCTTGTAGCGAAGGCATTCGTTCTTGCGTTTACAAGATTCAAGGAAGCATACAGCCCAACCATTGGGCACGTCTTCATGTTTCAGTGTGATCATCATGGTTTGAATGTTTATAGGTGTATATTAGTTGTAAGCTTGAATAGCGGGAGGATATAGATTCTCGCTTGTTTTCAAGTATTTGTTTTCATGCGTTTCAATAGGTCATTCTTCTTTTCTTCAGCTTGCACGCTGTTGGCCGGCACTTTCGCTTTCGGCCCACCAAAGGTTGATGAGCCGAAAGGCTGATTATTTGAAAGTGCGTAAGGAGCGCTTTAGCGTTTTACCTTTTTTACGCCGTCTACGATATAGATGCCGGCGGGTTGTTGCTCAAAAGGCTTATCAAGCTTCAAGCCTGTCAAATTGTAGATACCGCACGTCGAGGTAGGCGTCTTAGTGGTGGGCTCGTCAATACCGGTTGTGTTTTTCTTGATTTCAACCCAATCGGTCACTACTTTACCATCTGCACCAAAAAGACCATAGAGGGGGTCGCAGATGGGATCAATAACATATTCTTTCCAATATGCTCCGTTAGGACTCGAAAGTTCGCAGCCGATAAACTCCGGCTTTTTATGTAGGCTTGCGATACTGCCTGAATCTTGATACGCCTTGCTGCCCGGCGCTTGGACGCGGACGTTGCAGCGATCAAACTTCCATTGGCCGCAACACAGCCCAAAATCTTTTCCGCTTACCTCGATGGTGCAGTTGTTTATAGTGATAAAACCCTGATTAAAAATACCATAGCGAGTACCAAGGATGATACTCGTTGTTGTGCCCTTTATCGTTAGTTTTCCGCTCCCCTTAATTGTGAGCAACTTTTGGAACATATTGTATATTCCTTCGCGATGGTCCGCGATAATGCTGTTGTCGCCGATAAGATAAATGGTCAGTCCGTCTATATTGTTTGTAAGTCCGCCCGCATGTCCGCTTTCCTGCGTACTATGAATCGTGGCATTTTCGAGTGTTAGCGTTTTTGTTGCAGGGTCATATTGCACTTTTCCGCTTACGCCCTCTATGCCGCTGAGATCGTTATAATTTTCAGCCGTTACTGCCGTACCGGCAAGGTAGAGACCGTTTTCTTCTTGTGCCTCTGCCTGCTGTGGCAGTAAGAAAGCGGCGATGAAGAGCAGGCCTATCGCCGTGTACAGATTTTTAAGTAAAGGTTTGTTCATAATGATATTGCCCCCCTGTTACAACTCTTTATAGAGTTACGCTGATTCGAGGGCTTGAGCGTTAAGGTTATATGATCAGGACGTGAATCAAAGATTCGTTGCAAAGTTAAAGAGAACGAACTATATTGTCAACCAAATGCTATATTTTTTTTCTTAAACTAAAAACATCGTAGAGAGTTGCAGCTTCACTTTAAAGCAAGCTCTTCAAAACAACGAAGAGATTTCCCTTCAGACTGCCGAGGAGAAGCGGATGAAAACGCTTCATTTACTTGGGCATTCTGCTGATTTGTCGTACTTTTGCGCGAAGAAAGAGCGCATTCTGTCTTTGAGTAGCATTAGTCCGGGTGCTTGTTTATACAATATATGATATACAATAAGCCTTTCCCCTATTTGTTATTGGTATGTCTTTTGTTAAGAGATGAACGTTTGAATGCGTCATAAGCCTGAATAGGTTCAATAGTAGATAAAAGAAGAATATGAACGATAATAATAATTCTCCCAACCCTTTTTCTTTAATAGCAGACTTTGATGGGGACATTTCCGAACTCTATAATCGAGAGTTTAATGATGTGCTTCCGGTTTTGCCTTTGCGCAATATGACATTTTTTCCGGGCGTAGTGGCTCCGGTTATTGTCGGGCGCGAGTCCTCTATGGCCTTGGTGAAGCAAGCCGTGGCCAATGATGGATTGATAGCTTTGGCCTGCCAGCGAGAGGCTGAAATCGAATCGCCTCGAATCGAAGATCTCTATCCGATTGGCGTTGTTGCCAAGATTATGCGTATCTTGGAGTTGCCTAACGGGGCGACCTCCGTCATCTTGCAAAGCTACGGACGCATTAGTTTGGGAACAGCCACGCGCCAACGCCCCTTCTTGCGGGCTCGCGTAAAGAAGCTGGAAGACGTGCTACCTGAAGCGAACGACAAAGAGTATCAAGTGATGGTAGACTCTTGTAAAGAGTTGACCATTCGCCTCTTGCGTATGTCAGATATGAGCCACGAGGAAGCCGTCTTTGCGATACAGAATATTTCTCATCCTATATTCCTCATCAACTTTATCTGCACAAATCTGCCTTTTCCAATGCAAGAGAAGCAGGAGTTGATAGCTGAGCCGGATCAGAAGAAGAAGACGCTGCGCCTGATGGCAATATTAAATCGAGAATGCCAGTATGCTTCATTGAAGCAGCACATTCAAAACCAGACGCGCGAAGAACTGGATCAGCAGCAGAAAGAGTATTTCCTGCAGCAGCAGATCAAAAATATCCAGAACGAACTCGGGGATGCGCAGAATAGTGACGTAAAATCATTGCGAGAGAAAGCTGAGGCGCTTAACCTGCCGCCAAAGGTGCAGGAAACTTTTAATAAGGAGTTGCAAAAGCTCGAACGCCTTAATCCACAAAATCCTGATTATAGCGTAGAACTTAACTATCTACAGACGCTGACCAACTTGCCTTGGGGTAAGCAGACGGAAGATAAAATCAGCATTCCGAATGCGGAGCGCGTATTGAATCGCGAGCATTATGGATTGGAGAAAGTCAAAGAGCGCATACTTGAGCACTTGGCGCTGATGCAATATAAAGAAGGCTTAAAGACGCCAATTCTTTGCCTTTACGGACCTCCGGGCGTGGGTAAAACTTCGCTGGGCAAGAGTATAGCCAACGCCTTAGGGCGTAAATATGTGCGCGTCTCTTTAGGCGGCGTCCACGATGAGGCTGAAGTGCGTGGGCATCGACGTACTTACGTCGGCTCTATGCCCGGACGCATTATTAAGGGGCTGATCAAGGCTCAGACGGACAATCCGGTCTTCGTCTTGGATGAGATAGATAAGGTCTCAGACAATAATTATAATGGCGATCCTCAAAGTGCACTGCTGGAGGTACTTGATCCTGAGCAGAACAGTGCATTCCACGATAACTTCTTGGACGTAGATTATGACTTGTCCAAAGTCCTTTTCGTCGCAACGGCCAATAGTCTTTCTACACTCCCCAGGCCGCTCTTAGACCGAATGGAGATAATAAGCGTAGATGGTTATTTGACGGAAGAAAAGAGAGAAATTGCCCGTCGCCACCTCATCCCTCGCATCGAAGAGGGTTTAGGCCTGCTTGGTAATATTAAATTTGCGCCTGCCGCATTAGAGTTTATCATCGAAAAATATACGCGTGAGAGTGGTGTGCGCCAATTAGAGAAGCAATTGGAGAAGATTTATCGGAAGATTGCCTTTCATAAAGCCAAGAATGGTACGTTGCCGTTTGATGGCGCCCAGCTTCGTCAGAAAGATGTCGAAGAATTGTTGGGCAAGCCCCTTTTCAGTCGCGAGCGCTATCAAGGCAACGGCTATGCCGGTGTCGTTACAGGCTTGGCGTGGACTGCAGTAGGCGGAGAAATTCTCTTTATCGAGACGAGCATAAGCCGCAGTAAAGCGCCGAAACTGACGTTGACGGGAAACCTTGGCGACGTGATGAAAGAAAGCGCTATCCTTGCTCTGGAATACATCAAAGCCCACGCTGAGAAGTTGCAAATAGATCCTCGCGTATTTGAAAATTGGAGCGTCCATATTCACGTACCCGAAGGAGCAACGCCTAAAGACGGTCCTTCAGCCGGTATTACCATTGCTACGTCAATCGCCAGTGCCTTGACGCAACGCAAAGTGCGTCCGCATACCGCAATGACCGGAGAGATTACCTTGCGAGGGAAAGTAATGCCCGTTGGCGGTATCAAGGAAAAGATATTAGCCGCGAAGCGTGCCGGTATTACAGATATAATAATGAGTAAGGAGAACGAGAAAGACATTAAGGAGATCAACGAGAAATATGTGCACGGCTTGACCTTCCATTTCGTAGAGAATGTAGAGGAGGTGCTCAATATCGCCTTGTTGCAGGATAAGGTTGATAACGCCATCCAATTTGTATTTGAAGAGAAGCATGAGCGAGCTGATAACAAATAAACGTGCGGCGGGCTTCTTTACGCTTGAGCACACCGACGCCAACTCTGCCGCGCGTGTTGGGCATATTGCCACGGATCACGGCGTGATTCAGACGCCGATCTTTATGCCGGTCGGCACGGAGGCAACGGTAAAATGTGTGCACCAACGCGAACTCCTCGATGATATAAAAGCGCAGATTATTCTGGGCAATACGTACCATCTCTATTTGCGTCCGGGTCTGGACGTCTTAAAAGCGGCGGGCGGTCTGCATCGATTCAATGGCTTTACCAAGCCGATGCTTACCGACAGCGGCGGTTTTCAAGTCTTTTCTCTGACCGGCATTCGCAAACTAAGTGCCGAGGGCTGCGAATTTCGCTCGCACATCGACGGAAGTAAGCATTTCTTCTCTCCGGAACGCGTGATGGATATCGAGCGTACCATCGGTGCCGATATTATGATGGCTTTCGACGAATGCCCTCCCGGCACGGCCGATTATGCTTATGCTCGCAAGAGTCTTGATCTGACGCACGATTGGTTGCGTCGCTGCGTGACTCGTTTTAATCAGACAGAGCCGGAATATGGTTACCATCAGGCCTTGTTTCCGATTGTTCAAGGCTGCGTCTATAAAGATCTGCGCGAAGAAAGTGCGCGTTTCGTCAGCGACTTGGACGCCGAAGGTTATGCCATTGGCGGACTTGCCGTCGGCGAGCCTACGGAGCAGATGTACGAAATGATAGAAGTGGTCAACGCCATCTTGCCGCAAGATCGTCCGCGTTATTTAATGGGGGTAGGCACTCCCATCAATATCTTGGAAGCTATTGAGCGCGGCGTTGATATGTTTGATTGCGTGATGCCTACACGCAATGGGCGCAACGCGATGTTGTTTACAGCCGAAGGCACGATGAATATGCGCAACGCTAAGTGGGCTAAAGACTTTTCGCCCATTGATCCCGCCGGCACGAGTTATGTAGATACGTCTTACACGAAGGCTTATTTGCATCACTTGTTCAAGGCTAAGGAATTCTTAGCTATGCAGATTGCGAGCATACACAACCTTGCGTTCTATTTATGGCTGGCCGGTGAAGCGCGCCGTCATATTTTGGCCGGCGACTTTGTTGCTTGGAAGCGCGATATGGTAGAGCGTATGTCGAGAAGACTATAAATAAAGGAATGGAGCACAAAGCGCAGCACTCTCAGACGAAGACTTTCGCCGCCCGCTTGAGGAGTATTTTCTCCTTCGGCAAGCGACGACGTGCGAAAGTTGCAAAGTCTGACGCTGCCCCTACGGATGCAAAGCCGGCACGGCGTGCCAACCGATTGCCGCAACCTTTGCACCGATTGCTGCAAAACCTTTCCGACCATCCACTGCTTACTCGGTTGGATCGTTACATCATTTATAAGTTTCTCAGCACGTATATCTTCTTGATTGGCATTATCATTTCGATTGCCATCATCTTTGATTACAACGAGAAGATTGATAAATTTGAGAAGGCCCACGTATCTTGGACAAAGATAGCGTTTGATTATTACCTCAACTTCATACCTTATTTTTCCAACCTCTTTAGTCCGCTTTTCGTCTTCATTGCCGTCATCTTCTTTACCTCGAAGTTGGCCGACAATTCTGAAATAATTGCGATGAAATCTACGGGCATGAGTTTCCGCAGGCTCTTGCGCCCTTATATGATCTCTGCCGCCATTATCGCGCTGACAAGTTTCGGACTCGGCGCCTACGTCATTCCGAAAGGCAACGTTGCCCGCGTTAATTTCGAGAACCGTTACATCAAGAAGTTGAATGCTCCCACGTCCGTCGAAAACGTACAAATGCAAGTCGACACCGGCGTTGTCGTCTACATATCTCGCTTTGACAACGAAACAAAGAGCGGTTATGGCTTCTCACTTGATAAGTTTTACGGCAAAAAGCTTGTTGACCACCTCACAGCGCAGTCTATTCAATACGACACATTGGCCGGCAAGAAAAACCAATGGACTTTGCGCCAAGTGCAACAAAGAAAAATGCGCGGCTTGCGTGAGCGAATAAGTTATGCCGACAAGGTTGACACTATTATTATGATGGAACCGCAAGACTTCTTCTACGTTCGCAACCAGCAAGAGACGATGACCGTGCCCGAACTGCGGCAATTCATCGACAAACAACAAATGCGCGGTGCAGCCGGCGTCAGCCTTTTTGAAGTAGAATACCACAAACGCTTTGCGATGCCCTTTGCCGCTTTCATCCTGACGTTGATTGGCGTTTCTTTGTCTTCTCAGAAACGCAAAAACGGTATGGGTACGTCCATCGGTGTCGGTATAGCGCTAAGTTTCTCTTATATTTTATTTCAAACGATCAGTTCAAGTTTTGCGGTCAATGCCAATTGGTCGCCCATGTTAAGCGTTTGGATACCCAATTTACTTTTTGTGCTTATTGCCTTCGGTCTATATAAGCGCACCCCGCAATAACAGTTCACCTTAATAGAGACAGATTAAAACATGATACAGGAAGAACCTATTTTTTTTGAAGATTTAGCGCTCAGCGACGATGTGCTGGACGCACTCTACGATATGCGCTTTGAGAAGTGTACACCTGTGCAAGCTCGCTGTATACCTCCGATCTTGGAGGGCCGAGATGTCATCGGCATAGCTCAAACCGGCACGGGTAAAACCGCTGCTTACCTCTTACCCTTGCTCACGCTTCTGAAGCAAGAATCGCATCCTACAGACGCCGTCAACTGTTTGGTGATGGCGCCCACGCGCGAATTGGCGCAGCAGATTGATCAAGCCTTGCAAGGCTTTGGTTATTATGTGGATGTCAACGGAGTAGCCGTTTACGGCGGCAATGATGGCGTGCGCTACGAGCAAGAACGCAAGAGTTTGAAGCGCGGCGCCGACATCGTAATTGCTACGCCCGGCCGCCTGTTAACCCATTTGGACCTCGGCACTTTTGATTTGAGTCGTACGACCCATTTAGTGCTTGATGAGGCGGATCGTATGCTGGATATGGGTTTCTCAGACGACATTCTGAAAATCGTAAAACACCTGCCCGAGCAGCGGCAAACGATTCTCTTCTCCGCAACGATGCCCGCCAAGATTCGCGAATTGGCTCACAAGATTATGCATAATCCGGAGGAAGTCTCCATTGCCATATCCAAACCGGCCGAAAACATCCGGCAAAGTCTTTTTATTTGCAAGGAAAACGACAAGACGGCGATTATCAAGCACCTCTTTGCCGACCAAAAGCCCGAGCGCGTGATCATCTTCTGCGGGAGTAAGCAGAAAGTAAAAGAGCTTAACATCACGCTAAAGCGCAAAGGCTACAACGTAGAAGCCATGCACTCCGATCTGGAGCAGAAGCAGCGCGACGAAGTGATGCTTGGCTTCAAAGCCGGACGCATTGACATCTTGGTGGCTACGGATATTGTGGCCCGCGGTATTGATATTGACGACATAACTTTGGTAATCAACTACGACGTGCCGCGAGATGCGGAAGATTACGTGCATCGCATCGGTCGAACGGCTCGCGCCGGACGCAACGGCCGTGCAGTGACGCTCGTCGGGGAAAAGGATCGCTACGCTTTGCGCAATATAGAGCAACTTTTAGGCAAGGAATTGCCGCGCGAAGCGCTACCCGAGGGACTTACGCCGCCTGAAAAGTCAACGGCAACTTCAGGAGAGCGGCGCGGAAATGCGCATCGTCGTTCGGCATCGGGTAAACAGCGGGAGCAGCACGACCATAAACGACGCGACAAGCGTAAGCCTGCCGGGGAAAAACACAATGATGGCGAAGGGCAAACGCAAAAGCCGGCTTCCGCCCAAGGCGAACGGCCGACAGAACAAACTAACAAGCGCCGCCGCCGTCCTAATAGGTCGCGTCCGCGTCCGAAGGCGAAAGAAGAGGCGCCCAAGCGAGTGACGCCGCCGCCCATTCCGCCCCTACCAAAGCCGTAAACTTTTTGGCTTTGTCGGCTATTTGCGCATTGCGAACAGCGATGCATATTCACCAACCATAAGCCCTTGTAGCAGAGAACGCTCGCTACAAGGGTTTTTCTTCTTTTTTGATCAACCTTGTGCTTACCTGCGGTTGCCAACGGCTGAAATGCGTTATCGGATGAGGC
>JABZGO010000130.1 GCA_015259305.1 Alloprevotella tannerae
ACATCATTTCACGTGACAATGAACAGTTGCTAACGGCTGCCATCGATGCCGCCACTCAAGAAGCGTCAGGCTATCTCGGCGCCTTTGACCGGGCACGCATCTTTGCGGCGCGAGGAGATGAAAGAAATACTCTTTTACTCTTATTTATCAAAGATATGGCAGTTTGGCACTTCGTTAACCTTTGTAACGCCGGCGTCGAGCTCGATCTACGTGAAAAACGCTATGACCGGGCGATAGCATGGCTGCGGCAGGTGCAAAAGGGTGACGTGAAACCGGATCTTCCGATTATCGATCAGGACGGCGACGGCAAACCGGATGGTGCAGGAGAGTATTTATTTGGAAGTAATCCTAAACGAATTTTACACTTTTAATAATGGGAAAAGAGAATAAAAAATCAAATCGACAAACGATTTATAGCACAATTGTACTTAAAGCGCCGCAACGCAACGCGAGTGACATCGGAAAATGGCAAATGGCCCTGCGGTCTGCAGATGCAGACCGCCCGCGTTCGCTCTTCGACCTTTACGATAATCTGCTCATCGATGGCGTGTTGGCCGACGCGATGGATAAGCGCATTTTGGCGGTGACCAACTCGGAATGGATATTCCAAAACGTAGATGGTGAGGAAGTTGAGGAGATTACGAACCTGATGGAATCGATAGGCTTCGAGCAGCTGCTGCAAACCATTATGAAATCGCGCTTTTTCGGACGCTCTGCCTGTGAGTTCGATTTTTCGCAAGATAAGTTCGATGTTTACGATATTCCTGCAAAATACGTGGATATTAACCAAAAGGTAATCTTATTGCAGGAAAACGACCGGACAGGCGTCAGTTATGTAGATGATCCTTTTTTGTTGGTTGTCGGAAAGCCAAAAGATTTCGGCCTGCTACTAAAAGCCGCACCATATGCCATTTACAAACGCGGCGGCTTCGGCGATTGGGCGCAATGGATAGAACTCTTCGGTATGCCGCAACGCGTCGGAAAATACAACACTTACGACCCTTCAAGCAGGCGGCAGCTGGAAGAAGCCTTTGAGAAAGCAGGATCAGCTCCCTGGCTCGTTGTTCCAAAAGAGGCAGAGATAGAAACGAAAGAAACAAGCTCAGGAAATGGTTCCTCTTTTGACGAATTTAGAAAAGCGTGCAATGAAGAATTGCTGATCACCATTCTTGGGCAAACGCTGACAACCGTACAAGGTGATAAGGGCGCTCGATCACTCGGAGAGGTGCATAAGGAAGTCGAAGAAGGCAAAAATAAGGCAGATTTGCGCTTTGTGCAGCGCATCTTGAATACCTGTGTCGTACCTATGTTGGAAGCACGAGGATTTCCGGTGGCGGGTGGTAAATTCATTGCGCCAAGAGCTGCAGAAAGCCTTACCGTTACAGAAATCATGCAGCTTTCGGATATTATAGACATTCCGGTGAACTATCTGCATGAGAAGTATGCTATTCCTATCCCTGAAGAGGGCGAAGCGATTGCACAAAGGCGCAATTTAGGCCTGCCGTCTTTTGATGAAACAGACGGAGACGGAATGCCCGTGGCAAATGCAGATAAAGGATTTTGGCGGTCTTTGTGGGATTTTTTCGTAAAGGCCCCGGCACAAGTCGGGGCATCGAATGGAACAATCCGCACGAGCCTCAAGGATAGTACGGATTTAGATGACAGACTGATTACGGCAGTAGCGGAGGGGAATTGTAAAACCTTTTCTTCTGAATTATTTTTCTTCATCTTTAATGATCTTTTGAAGGGCGTTAAAACAGGATTAAAACAACCTTCAAACAACGCTGATATGAGCTTCGGGTATGGTCTGCAGGACGATGCCTTTATAACGGCTTTGGAGCAAAATATCATGCACTTTTCCGCTGCTAAGACTTTGTCGGAAATCCGGCAGCTGAATGAGGCTTTTAGGGAGAGTAAAAGCTACGAAGAGTTTGCGAAAGCAGCGAAAAGTATTTGCGGAAAATACAATGATTCCTGGCAGCGTGCAGAGTACGCAACGGCCACGCTGACGGCTGAGAGTGCAAGCAATTATAGACGCCTTGCTGCGAAAAAAACACTTTACAAATACTGGCAATTCCGTACGGTTGGTGATGATCGTGTAAGAAAGGAACATGAAGAATTGGATGGGCTTACTCTACCTTCGACCGACCCTGCGTGGGACAAGTTATGGCCGCCTTTAGGATTTCGTTGTCGTTGCTCCGTTATTCCGCTTTTAGCGCATGAGGTCGACGTGGATATGGTAAAACGCTCGAAAGAGAGTTTGCAAGAATTTTTCAAAAGCGAAGAATGGAAAAAAGTAGCGGCGCAGCATTTTGATACAAATCCGGGTAAACGCAGCGAAATTTTCTCTAAAGATCAGATGTATATCCGCAAATTCCCACACGTCGCTGCAAAAATGATGAATAAAATACCCCCTGCCACATGGGGAGTAGAGCAATCTATCGACAAATGTATTAAGCAAAGTAATATCCAGCGACCGGTTTATAAGGGTACTGCAGAAGATTGGTGGAGTAATGTAAAAAAAACTGACGCAAATAAAGATGAAATTTGGGAAATACAAGATTATTTTGGTAGAACTTGGTCTATGGGGCGCAGAGACTTTGACATACACACAACCAACAGGGTAAAATCACGGGCATTTAGAACAGCGTATTTAACAGCTGTAGAAGACATATTAAAAAGCCCAGACGAAGTTTGGCTGAATTCAGAATGGAAAGATCGGGAAAAATCAGAAAACAAGCTTGACAACTGGGTATTTATCAAATATTACAACGATAAAGCATTGGTATGTGCTTGTAAGCTTGAACGCGAAAAAATGGCCTTTAAAACGTGGTTTGAAGCAAAAGACAATTCTATAAGAAAGGGAATATTAATAAAGAAACGGTAGTTTTTCCTCCCTCCGGTTTAGCTCTCGCTGCCATACGATCAAGGACCCATTTACTACCAAGGTTTTCCGCTCCTTAACGCCGGTGAAAGGACAATGCAAATATAGCATCTTATAATCAAACACGCAACAAAATGGATATAAAAACTTTCGAAAGATACCTCAAAAGATTACCTGAAAAGGTTTTGCCGGACGTGGCAGACATCGTCGCAGAAACGGCAACAAGTTACTTTAAGGATTCATTTCGCAGAAAAGGATTCGATGGAAACCCTTGGAGACCAGGGCGACCAAAATCGCGTGGCTCGCTGCTCATCGATACGGGCGCACTGGTAAACAGTATACGGCCATCGGAAATTTCGACAAGCCGCGTTGTTATATCTGCAGGTAATAGCAAGGTCACGTATGCGAAGGTGCACAATGAGGGTTTTTCGGGTGGCGTAAACGTTCCCGCGCACACGCGAAACACGCGCCGGGGAATCGTCGAGGTAAAAGCACATACACGTTATATGCGCGTGATAAAACGGCAATTTCTCGGCCCGGCAAAACAGTTGAATGAACAGATGTATAAACGAATAGTAAGACACTTACAAGACTTACTTAATGAAAATAAATAAGATGGATAAAGAACTCATAATTGCTATTTGTGAAAGACTTAAGGATGCTGTTCCACAATTGAGGTGGATAGATATCGAAGAGGGTCAACTTGATACAGAAGAGCGCCCTGCTGCTGCATGGCCTTGCGCATTCGTCGACATCGCTTATATAAACTGTGAGAGCGGAGCGGCTGGGAAACAAACAGTAACGGCAGAGATCAATCTGCGTATAGCTTTTCTGCGTACAGGCACAACAAACGCAGCAGCGCCGATAGAGGTGCGTAAAAAAGCGCTCGAAAAGTACGATATCATCAATAACATACATCAAGCGCTGCAATGGTGGGATAACGGCAAATTCGCGCCGTTACAACGAGTAAAAGCTATGACTGTCGGGCATTACGATGGTATCAAGATCTTTAACATCGTCTATCGCACAAAATTTATGGAGTAGGAAATCGAAAGCCCGGATAAGCTTTCTCCAAATCTTCACAAGTCGGGCGTGTTTCTAATAACTGATTTACATAATCATTTTCTTCGATTATGATTTGCGAAATTGTGCGCTCATCCAAGAAAAACTCACGTGAGGACAGCAGACTTAATGTATAATCAAAGCGATAATGGCAGATCTCACTATAATAAAAGTAACGCGTTGCAAGGGTCTGATTACGACGGGCACGACGTTCTTCACGTGAAGACTGCCCATTTGTACGGACCGCGGCTGCAGAATTACGCCTACGCCGAGTCTGCTTCTGAGTTTCATGATTGGTAGATATTTCGCTCATCGCAAGTAGGTTTTGTGAACAAAATTACGTATTTTATTTACAAATAAAAAGAGAATGGCGGAAAATCGTAAGAGACTCACCGCCATTTCTGAAAAGAGCAACATCAGATAAGCCCCAAACAGTTTATAAAAAGACTTTTTCCAATTGCAAAGATACTGATTCCCATTCTTATATCCTACAAAAACTCGGCTCTATTTTTACCCAAAAACCATTTTTATCTCGCTTGTGAAAATAAAAGTTGGTAGCCGTTGTTCGAACTGTGTCGGATTCGCGGAAAAGTTCCATGATTTCGCGATATTCGTCATCAAATTTATCCTCCATGGAATAAAGTTTTGAGATGCTTTTGTATTCAAAATCTCCGACTTTATTACGTTCCAATAACGACATAGCAAGCTGATACATAGGATCCTCTTTGCCCTTATCCGACTTTTCTATATACCGCTCGAGATACTCGATCAGTCGAATGGCTGCCGCATTCGCGCGCTCATCAAATCCTTTTACTTTATTGAAAGATACTTCCAGCTTGAAATCGCCCTCTGTAATCGTGAATCCTTTTTGTTCTGAATTCTTGACTTTTCCGTATTCTTTCAGCGTGTCCAAAAAGGCGGCTGACTCATCAATCAACCACTTTTTGAAATCTTGCACGACATCTACGACCTCGGAGAGACGCTTTTCTACGTTTTGCATAAATTCTGTACGTAACGATTCATACGCTGCACGCTTCTTGCAACTCTCAGTGCGTGCATCTTCTTGTAACTGTGCCAGCAGTGAAGCGCGTTCTTCGGGTGTGAGGTCTTGTACCTCAATTTTCTTGTTTGTCTCCATTTTTATTACTGTTAAAATGTTATTCAAATAGGTTGATCTATTTTTCTCATACTTATCAATTATTATTTATACAATTACTCTTCTCTCCATTCTTGCAACTCTATTTCTTGTTCGATCTCGAACTTCAGCTGCTCTAAGAACGCACAGAATTCTTCTGTACTCAATTCGCTTAACTCATTCTTGAGCTTTGCAAGGGCTTGTGCCGGACTTAACATACATGAGGTTGTTTAGGAATTACTACTATTACTTGCTCTTCTGCAGTGTTTTTGCGATGTTTCAGGCCGCCTTTTCGTAGAATCATACGCAGGCGCAGATACAACTTTCGTAGCTCGTCTTCGTCCAACTGCGAAAAACGTTGTCCCGCAATTTTCTGACTTTGGCAAAAACTATTTACAGCCGACCAATCCGAGGTATCTATGCCGCATTTTTGCATAAGATGTAAGACGGCTGATCGCTCAGCACGCAAGTTCGTCATATCAACTTTATGCTTTATCTTCGACTCAACACAGATGCAAAGG
>JABZGO010000131.1 GCA_015259305.1 Alloprevotella tannerae
CACTTATAATAAGCCTTTAAATAATTCTTATAAGCATCTGATTTATAATTAAAACCAATGATATCTTCATTTTAGAAAAGCGAGGTTTGCTGAGAATTCATCGTACTTGTGCAACAAGTAGTCAAGCTTTATTCTCAGAATATTTATGGCAAGTTTCTTTAGAAGTTAATATCTAATATCTAGCACTAGTACTTGTTTTGTTTTTGTACTATCGGGAAGGGATGATTTTACTATCGTGATAGTACGCTTGTATCATCGTGAGGGGAGGATTGTACGCTCGTGATGGTACAAATTCGATTTAGGATTTACAAGTCATTCTATTAGCGTTAGATTACGGAGAATGCGTCTGAAGCCTTTCCTTTTCGCTTGCAGCATAGCTTTGATTTAGTGAAACGCTTTATTTAGAACACGTCGTATTGCTAAAGAAAATAATTTGGGTCGTGTAGAAGAAGTAAAGTAATATTAGAAAAGCGGAGGTCTCTCCTAATACGAAATGTAATCGTATTAAACGTGCATTGCTTTTCAAACAAAACAAGAAGTATAAAGCAGGGAGAGAGTAGAAGACAAAAAGAGCTGTACCGATGATGTGATGAAACTCCGAGCTAAAATAAGATTTGAGCGCCCCTTAATCTTTGTAATCCGACCCCGTCGAAACGTATCGGCACGCCATCGAGAAAAG
Organism: Alloprevotella tannerae; assembly: GCA_015259305.1. Lineage (GTDB taxonomy): Bacteria > Bacteroidota > Bacteroidia > Bacteroidales > Bacteroidaceae > Alloprevotella > Alloprevotella tannerae_B. Next base: position 680 of record JABZGO010000131.1, read on the forward strand.
CGGCATTCTCGGTTTTCAGTTAATTATTGATGAGTATCCCATTCTAACCGGTACAGCCTTTTATGTATTGCAAATATATGTGGTTTTTTTGATGAATCCAAATTTTTACTCGTTTTTTTCTTGAAAAATCGAGTCTTATCGAGGTTTCACCTAATTTTGTACTTTCAATAACAAAATGAAGATGTCCAAACTACGGTTTCAGATAGAATATCATACAAATTGGGGGGAGTGTTTACAGGTTGAATTGCAAACCTCTAACGGAGAAAAAGGGCACATAACGCTTAAGACGAATGACGGTCAGCTATGGTGTGGTGATTTTACCCCGGCTCCTAATACTACTTTTATACGTTACTTATATTGTGTGTATGCTGGTGGAAGAATTATAAGAAAAGAGCTTCGTACACCCAGATTGCTTCATCTTGAACCTGTAAATCCCCGGAAAAAAAGAGAGAATGTAGCTTGCGTAAACAGGCAAAAAGTTATCTTGCTTACCGATAGTTGGACAGACGAATCTATTGCTGCTGTATATTATTCGAAAGCTTTTCGGCAATGTATATATCGAGAACCAGCAGTAGTAGAACCTGATCCGGAGTTTTCTTCATCTTATAAGTTGCGATTAGAGGCTTTACCGGCTCCGGAAGGTTTCCGTTGGGGCGTTGTGGGGAGCTCTGTTGCTTTGGGGCAATGGAAGACGGATCAAGCAAGAATATTTCGTTGCGTTGACTCCTATACGTGGGAGGTAGATTTGGAAAAGTCGGATCTGGACGGGATGACTGCTTATAAAATAGTGCTAGTTAATGAAGCGAACAGAAGTCAAATTCATTGGGAAAAGGGCGAAGATAGACTTATACCGCAGGTGAATGGAGCTGATACTGAAAAAATAGTCTTGGTTAATGTGAGTTCGCCGCGGTTTGATCTACCTCGTTGGCGGGGTGCTGGCATCGTATTGCCCGTTTTTTCACTACGTAGTCGTACAAGTTTTGGAACTGGAGACTTTGGAGATTTGAGGAAGTTGATCGATTGGGCGTATCTTTGCGGTTTGAAAGCGGTACAAATTCTTCCGATTAATGATACTACTCGTACCGGAACTTGGGCCGACTCTTATCCTTACAATGCAATTTCTGTCTTGGCCTTGCATCCGATCTATATAGACTTGAATGAGTGGAGCGATTTGCCACTCTTTGAAAAATATAGAGAACAAGGAGAAAAACTAAACGCCTTACCGCAGTTGGACTATGAACGGACTTTTGCTCTTAAGTCAGCTTTTCTTCACGAGTTGCATGCCTTGAGAGGAAAAGAAATAAGTGCTTCTGAAGCCTATTCGGATTTTGTGCGTAAAAATAGTAGCTGGTTGGAACCTTATGTCACGTTTTGCAATAAACGCGATAAATACGGCACTGCGGATTTTAGGAGGTGGCCACCAGTAAAAGTTTCAACGGAAATAGAAAGCGACTACTATACTTTCGTTCAGTTCTTACTTTTTAGTCAATTGTCAGCTGTACATAAGTATGCGACAGAAAAAGGCGTGCTCTTAAAAGGAGATATTCCTATCGGGGTAAGTAGAGATAGTGCGACAGCTTGGCATGCGCCGCACTTGTTCCATTTTGAAGGCTCGGCCGGCGCACCTCCGGACGCCTTTGCTGTAGATGGGCAAAACTGGGGCTTTCCTACGTATAACTGGGATGCGATGGCGCAAGATAATTATGCGTGGTGGCGTGAAAGATTGAAGTATATGGGCCAATTTTTTGATGCTTATCGCATCGATCATGTGTTGGGCTTCTTTAGAATTTGGGAAATTCCTGTCTCCCAAACTTATGGTACGTTAGGCTATTTTCGTCCTGCTTTACCATTTTCAAAGGCAGAAATTGCAGCTTACGGATTTAACTTACCAGTTTGCCAATATGTATCGCCGAGAATAACGGAGTTGGATATGGCCGAATTGCGTAAAAAGGTGCGTTGGGAAGAACTTTCTTCTTTTGTAGACAAGGCAGGAGGATATTATGTTTTGAAATCGCAAGTGACTACTCAGAAGGAAGTATTGAAACTTGAATTACCAGAAGTACTAAAGAAGATTTTGTTGGACATTATCGCTGATGTGTTGTTTATTGAAGACCCGGAAAAGAAAGGTTTCTACCATCCCCGAATAGCAGCACAAAAGACGAGGGCTTTTGCACAATTGCCTACGGATCAGCAACAAGCCTTTAATCGTTTACATGATGACTTCTTTTATAACCGGCACAATCATTTTTGGACGGAAAAAGCAGCGAAGAAACTTGCGGTAGTAACGCAATATGATGAAAATGAAACAATGTTGCCTTGTGCTGAGGACTTGGGAATGGTGCCCGCTGGCGTGAAAGAGGTTTTGAATGATTTGCATATTCTTTCATTGGAGATAGAAAGTATGCCTAAAACTTTTGGACAACAATTTGCCGACTTGAAGTGTAATCCCTATTGCTCTGTTGCAACAATTGCTACGCACGACATGCCTCCCTTTAGACTTTGGTGGCAGCAAGATGCAGAACGCAGACAGGATTATTGGACTAAGATACTGAACCGTGAGGGTAAAGCGCCTGAAAGCGCTGACTATGAAATCTGCGAGGCTGTTGTTCGTAATTTTTTAGCAGCTCCTTCTATGCTGTGTTTAATTGCTGTTCAGGACTTTTTAGGTATGTCGAATTTGCGAAATCCTATTCCGGAAGCTGAACAAATCAATGAACCGGCTAATTCGCACCATTATTGGCGCTATAGAATGCATCTTAATATTGAGGATCTTTTCTTAGCATCAGATTTTAATGAGAAATTGCGATCGCTCATCAAATGCTCCGGCCGTTAGGCAATAAGAACAAAAAGAAAAGATCAAGCATAGTTGGGCTTATACTTGATCTTCTCCTTTTAAAATAGGTAGGCGTAGACGTAAACGAATAGATAACACACGAATCAAAACTACTGTAACGCCACATAATGGGTAAGAGATTTCTTCTGAAAGGCCCATGAATGTGCCCAACCAATAAATAATACCTCCTCCTATGCAGGCCATAGCATAAACTTCTTTCCGAAAAATTAATGGTTCCTCGTTAATAAAGACATCTCTAAATACACCGCCGCCGGCACCGGTTATCGTACCTAAAACAATAGCTGTCCAAATTGGAAATCCTGCTTGTAGGGTCTTTTGAATGCCGGTAACAGTAAAAAGGGCCAAACCTATGGTGTCAAATAAGAACCAGGTGTTGTTTTGCCTTACGAGCAATTTTCGGAAAAGTATGACCCAAATTAAAGCTATTGCCGAGCATATTAGGTAGGAATAGCTTTCCATCCAAAAAGGTGTGCGGCTGAGCATTAAATCACGCAACGTTCCGCCGCCAATAGCTGTCGTCAGTCCGACAACATAAGCCCCAAACAAATCGAAACGTTTGGCGGAAGCTAATCGGATTCCTGAAATAGCAAATGCTATCGTGCCAATATAGTCACAAATTTGAACTATAGTAATATCAAACATATCAATTCACAAGGCGCTTTGGTTTTCCGTCAAGGAACGATTTGATGTTGTCTATTAATAGGTCTATGATGCGTTGTCGAGCTTCAGTTGTAGCCCAAGCTATGTGCGGCGTAACGTGAGCATTTGGAGCGGAGAGCAGCGGATTGTCAGCCATCGGTGGTTCTTGCGAGAGCACATCACAACAATAAGCTCCTAGCTGTCCGTCTTTAAGTGCGTCGGCAATGTCTTGTTCATTGACTAAGCGGCCTCTTGCTGTGTTGAGAAGGATTAAACCTCTTTTCGATTGAGATAGCAATTCTTTGTTTATGAATTGGTTGTTTTTTGATGTTAATGGGCAATTCAAACTCACGATATCGCAAGTTTTGAAGGCCTCTTGCAAAGAAATTGCTGTTACGTCTTGTAATTCGTTTTGCGGCTTTGAAGTAACTGCAAATAGTTTTACGCCAAATGGGCGTAACAAATCAGCAAGTCTTTTCCCAATATTGCCATAGCCAACAATGCAAACTTTTTTATCCGTCAACTCTATTTGTGCATGTTCTCGATTACAAAAATCTTTGCTCTTAGTCCAAAAGCCTTCACGATTGATTTTTGCGTAATGAGCTACCTGATTAGTAACATTAAGTAAATGTGCCACGACCATCTGAGCCACTGCTGCATTACCATATCCGGCTGCGTTGGATACAGGTATGTTGCGAGCGCGAGCGGCTTCTACATCTATCGTATCATAACCTGCGGAGGCTACACAGATAAACTTCAATTTAGGAAGCTGATCTAAATGATGAGCGGTCAGTTCCGGCTTGTTGAGAATTAATATTTCCGCATCTTTGGCGCGTTCAATGACGTCTGCAGGTGCCGTCCGGTCATAAACAGTGAAGTTGCCGAATTGTCGAAAAGGTTCCCAGCTAAGATCGCCTGGGTTAGTTGTATAACCATCTAAGAAAACGATATTCATTATTTACAATGTTGTTAAGTGAAAATGGATACCAATAGTGGATTACCGAATAGTCTTGAATCTATATTGATTCGTACCAACGAGTTGCCAATAGCGGTCTCCTGTTCTTTTATAATATACTAATGTCGTGTAAGCGTTGTCCGTTTGGAAAAAATTACCTTCAATAGGTCCCGTTTGTCCTTTTGTCGTATTGTTGGGGACCACTAAATACTGATAACTATAGTAGCCGGTCTTCAACAGGACAGCGCATTCATATAGTTGTGTTGAAGCATTATATGTTAATTCATAATCGGGTAAGAATAGATCATAAGTCCAGTCGCCATGTAGATATATTTGAGCATCCTCTATTGCAGGAATGGCTAAGGAGAAATGAGTAAGAATATATTCCGACTCTGTTTCTGCAGCAGTGTTATCTTCATTCCTGATGACAGACCTTCCGTTCGTATCCTGAACGTATAAATAGTTTTTG
>JABZGO010000132.1 GCA_015259305.1 Alloprevotella tannerae
CCCCGATGGGGTTATTTGCGGCGGTAAGGTGTTGGGCTTCGCTATAATTGCTGTGTGGGTCAAATGGGATGCGGCGTTTTGCAATGATGTGGCGTGTCTTATTCCGCCTTGATGCATCAAATAGCACCGACAACCTCTTATGGTTGGTCTTTCAAGTTTTGTGTGGGAGAAGTCGAGTAGCGAGGGGTTACGATGCTAAGCTTTCAAAACAAATAATCGGGCAGGTTACCTTATGCGCAGCAAGGTTTTGGCTATGCTGCTCTTAACTAACGTGAGTTCGACGTATTCAGAACAAAGTTAACAAATGAGTGCATTTTTTCTTTTTTCTTTTTTTATATTAGTATAAATAACTACCTTTGCGGCTCTAAACTAACAAAAATAGCAGTTAGGGTAAACGATACAGTAAATACAAAAACAATATTTAAGTTATGAAAAGTAATGTAACGACGCAGAAGATGCCTTATCTTCAGCCTATTTGTACGCCTATTAACGTGCAAGTAGAGTCTCACTTGTTAGGAATAAGTGCGGAGACAACAGACCCTACAGAGGGCGGAGATCCAACTGGTGGTGATAACTCAACACCAAATCCATTTGCAAGCCCATCTGCCGAGATGCAGTCATATACAGAAGAATAATTAAGATTTTATTAATAAAGAAATGAGGGTAATGAAAAAGAATATCTTTTTTCCAATAGCCTGCGCTCTTATGGCAGCTCCATTGCTGACAAGTTGCCAAGACGATGTAGATAGCTCTGCAGGCGAGAAGTCAAATACCCATACTTATAGCCTCGTTGCAGACGCTTCTGAAGGATTGCAGCAGGCGCCTGACAGCCGTGCATTGACAGAAGATGCAAGTCACAATATCAAGTCAAGCTGGGCTAACGAGGATGAAATTTTGGCTTATGTAATTAACGATGGTCTTGAGGCTACAAACTATAGCATGATTACAAATAAGAAATTAGGTAATGGTAACCGCTTTGATGGCGAGATTGCTTCAAAGGATACTATCAGTACAAGTAGCCAGATTGCGTTTTTATACCCAGGTAAGGCAGCTCAAGGTAATGACAAGACTATTACTCCTGTTGTTGAAAGCAAAGAAAGAAGTAGTCTTTTTCATGAGGAAAGCGACAAGATACAAGAGCTTGTTGCGTTGAACCTTACTCAGCAGGATGGTACTGCAGAGACCATTGGTAATCGCTTTGACTTCCAGTGGTCCAAGCAGAGCCCTAAGTCTGTAAGTGGTAAGAAAGTAAACGTGAACATTGGTAAGATGAAGCGTTTGGTTACAATCTGGGGATTGCGCTTTACAGACGATAAAAACAAACCTCTTGCAAACATTGACTCTATTTATGTTTCTAACGTAAAGGGTAGCGATGTCCTCAAACTCAGCGATGGTACATTCGTTGATGGTAACCCAGAGGATGAGGTGATGAACGTTGTCTTGAAACCAAAAGCAGGTGAGAAGTTTAGTTCTGTAGGTGGTAACTATACTTATGTAGCTTTCCTTCCTGGTACTTACGAGGATGTTGTTGTTACAGCGTACGTAGGTAGTAAGGTGTACCAGAAGTCATATAGCTCAATCACTTTCGGCTCTGACAAGATTTATCGTACAGACCTTTTGAAGATGGAAGATACTCAGCAGAAGGCTTATGTTGAGGTACAGGGTATTAAATGGGCTACAGGTAACTTCATCCACTATAAGGAAGGCTCACAAGAGTACTGGGGTATTGCTCCTACACAGTGGTGGATATCACGCCGTGCTGTGATGTTGAATTCAAATCGTAAGGAAGTTTCTTCAGGTGGTATTCTTCAGTCTTCACAGTTTGAGAGTAGTCCAAAGCAGAGTCCTGAGGACCTTGATCTCTTCCGTTATGGAGATATTGAAAATGCTCTTAACGTTAACAGCAACTCATATAAGGCTGGCTATAAGGATGTTTACGGAAAGCTTTATACAGCTACAGGACTGTTAGGTCAAGAAACAAGTGACCGTTCAAAGGCAAAAGCTGGTGATATTGTTTGGTATTACACAATGAACAATAAGAGAAAATACCGTATGCCAAATGAAACAGAGTTAAAGTCGCTTTTCACAGTAGCTAACGTTATTCCTGCATATTGTTATACAGACAAGGGTACGGTAGTCTATGGTGCATTCTTCACAAACAATGCTACTAATAACGCTGATAAGAGAAAGAAGGCTTTCCCAACAAAGGCAAGGAGATATGACAAGTATACAAATGTGACTGCATTAGTTCGTGCTAATAAGGGATTGTTCTTGCCTGTTACAGGTAGACGTTCAGATGGACTTCCTTCAATTGGCTATAGGGATATGGCTTATGGAGCAGGTGCATACGGTCAGTATATGTGTGGAAATGCTGAAGCCATGAACTGGGACTTCTTATTTGGTCCAACTGAGTGGAAATTCTCAAAGAACTCTAAGGGACAAGCAAAGGCTATTCGCCCTGTATTGGTAGAAGAGTCTGCTACAGGTTCAGACAATAGTTTTGCACCATTTGCAAACATTAAGTAAATTGGTGTTGTCCACTTTAAGGTTTTGTTTCAAGGCTAAACATAAAGTTAAGTTTGTGCTTTTATAAACATAAAACCCAAGATAAAATCCCATCATAGATAGATGAAAATCTAACTAGTTGTCCCTTAAAAACAATATTTCAGCATAGAGCTTGTCAATACAAACTTTATGCTGAAATATTGTTTTTAAGGGATGACTAAATAGATCAGAAGCGAAATGTTCTTTTCTTGGCTGCAAATTTATGGGATTTTACTTTGAATAAACATAAATACATAGAAATTTGTGAGAAGAAAGATTTTCTATGTCCCGATTATGATATATTGAGATGATAATTTAAGGCTTTAGAAGACTAGAATTATTGAAGGAGGGCGTTTAAAAGAGTTTTCCTCGGCAAAGAAAGCTCTGCTGAGGAAAACGATAGCGCCGGAATGGTGCGCTCAATATTGTTGCCGGTCAATGAGGGACTATAAACGCCACACTGCGCCGATTCGAAATAAGAAGCCCGGCTGCTCGACGTTGCCTACGTCGTAATAATGCGTGCCTGTCAGGTTGGAGAGATCGGCAAAGACGTCGTAGCGCTTGCCTTTCCAGCTGATTTTGCAGTCTAAGATGCCTTGCGTGCCGTAAGGCTGCAAGATGCCCGTACTTTTAGCTTGCCGGTAGACTAAGTATTGCCCGACTCTGTTCGTCAAACGGAAGTTCCAATCGGCGGAAAGCGGGCCGAAGATGCGATGCCGGAGATGTACGATGAATTGATGTCGCAAATATTCCATCGCATAATTCGACTTAAAATAGGCTTGATCATCTTTCCTGTTTTGGTGAATATGGGCATAAGCGATAGAGAATTGCTGCAAGGGCTGTCGAGGACCGAATAGTTCTGCGGCATTGAAGAGCAAGCGACAATTGAAACCGAAGTTGTCCAAGCGGAAGTTGGTGGCGTGAAACTTATCCGTGGCTGAAAACATCACCCAATCGATCATATTTGCACCGCGATTATAAAAGGCGCGCAAATCAGCTTGAAAGGCGGCCGCCTTGTAGCTACCGCCCAACCGAAAGGCGTTGATTTCTTCCGCTTGTAGTCCGATATTGCCCTGTTGCGTCGGACTTTTGTAGTACAAGTCAGTGAATGTGGGCAAGCGGAGCGATTTATTCCAAGAGGCAAACAATTGCCAGCCTTCGGCGGGTCGATAACTGAGATCCAAGCCCGGATAAAGTTTGAATCGTCGGCCTATTCCGCTGTTTCGCTGTGCGAGTAAACCGGCAGAGAGCGTCCAATGCTTGAAGACCAGACTGTGTTCGGCGAAGAAGGAAACGTTTGTGCGGTTGTCGTGTTTCGTATAATATATATTGTCATAGCCGGGTACGGAAAAGAAGCGCAGACTGTCCATCGGCCGCCCCAGATTCGTGCTGAAGAGTTCTTCGTGGCGAAGTTCAGCGCCAAAGGCCGTTCGCCCCAGACGCCATTGTGTCCAGGCGTTGATGCCGACCGTATAAACGTCGCCGCGGTTGAAGTTTTCGTATTTGTGTGTATGGCGGATCAATTGAAAGTGATCGTAATTGCGTAGCCAAGATACGCTTGGCGTAAGGTGCAGCTGCCCTTTCGTACTCATCGTTGCCGAGACGAAATGGCGGCGCGTGGCCTCCCACTGATTGGGAAAGGCGCCGGAATAGAAAGTGTTGGCGCCAAAATCGTTGAACGTCGTGCCGGCTTGTACGTCTGCGCGGACGGCAGCGTCTTCATAGCGGCCCTGCCAAAAGAATTTTCCGCCTTTGAAGTCTCCGTTTCTCACGGCGCCGTCTGAACGTTGGAAGCTGCCGCTTAAGCTTGTCGCCCACTTTTCGCCTTGCAGCGCACTCCTCCCTTCGGCGGCCAAATAAGCATACGAGCCGCTGCTCAGCGCGAGTCGCAGTTTGTCGCCGCCTGTGCGCGTGATGATATTGATAGCGCCTGAAAAGGCCTGCGATCCAAACAAGCGCGAAGCGGCGCCCTCGAGTATTTCGATGCGCTCAATATCGGCAAGATTAAGTGGGAAGTCGGCCGCGTTGTGGCCGGTCTGAGGATTGTTAATGGAGATCCCATTAACGAGTAAGGTAATTTGATCAAAGGTGCCTCCGTCGATGCTTATGTCGGTCTGCAAGCCAAAGCCTCCGCGTTGGCGCACGTCAATGCCGACGGCTAATTTTAAAACATCGTTGACTGTTGTCACACCGGCCGACTGAAGGTCTTCCTTCGTCAGCGAGATCACTTGGCGGGCTGCCACTTGAGCAGCCATCGGAGCGCGTGAAGCTGATACGAGCGCTTCTTTGAGCGATGCATCGCCGGCTATCAAGCTATCGCACGCGGCTGCATCAAAGGTTGCAGGGTGGGAAAGCGCGTGAGCCAGGCAGGGAGTGGCCGTTGTCAGCGTAGCAGCCGAAAGTACGCCGATGCGCACTTCTTTTTGCAACGCAGCAAACAAGGCATATCCCTTGCGTGCAAAGCTGTGGAACGTCACAACTTCTTTGCTCCTTACGGGTAAGGATTTCATTTGATTTGAATAAAACGTTTAATATTAGAACGTGCAAAAGTAATCAAATTCCGGCCTTCCGCTTATGTTCGGAGATATATTTATGTCGGTTAATTTATCCCAATCTTACTTTCTGCGCAGTGCTCGTCTCAAACTTGTTGACTACTTTTGCCCTCGTTGAAAGCGCAAACTTTCACATTAAGATGCTCGAAATAAAAATGTATAATCACAAATTATATCACGAATGAAAAAGTTTTTGTTGTTGGCGGCTTTGATTTGCGGCCTTAGCGCTACGGCGCAAGAATTCCGTTTCGGCTTAACAGGTGGCTTAAACGTAAGTGCTCCGACTCACCTCGATTCTAAAGTAGGTTTTAACCTTGGTGCGCGCGGCGAAGCGCGCTTGAAGAAAGGCTTCAGCCTGACCGGTGCTTTCTTACTTTCAAGCCAGGGCTGGAAGCAGTCGATCGATTGGGACGGCCGTAGCGGTTATGGCTTAGATGCTGAGGCTTATTATTTCAAAATGCCTCTCCGCGCCATGTACAGA
>JABZGO010000133.1 GCA_015259305.1 Alloprevotella tannerae
CTATTGGGATTTCGTAGAACTCCCATCGCAGTTTATGGAAAATTATGCCGTAGAGAAAGATTTCTTGTCTACGTTTGCAAAACATTACAAAACGGGTGAACCTATCCCCGACGAGCTATTAGCAAAGATTCGCAAAAGCAGAAATTTTAACGTTGCTTATGCTTGTATGCGACAGGTTAGTTTCGGACTTTTGGACATGGCCTATTATACACAAACCGAACCTTTCACAGAAGACGTTCGCGATTTTGAACAGAAAGCTTGGGCGCCGGCACAATTGATGAAGCAAGAACCGGAAACTTGTATGAGTGTACAGTTTGGCCATATCATGTCAGGTGGTTATGCGGCAGGCTATTATAGCTATAAGTGGGCAGAAGTGTTAGATGCTGACGCTTTCTCGCTTTTCCAGGAGACCGGAATTTTTAATAGAGAAACGGCCCGACGCTTCCGCACTAATATTTTGGAAAAAGGAGGAACTGTACATCCACTAAAACTTTATACAGCTTTCCGAGGAAAGGCTCCAAGCATCAATGCATTGTTGATTCGCAACGGTCTGCCTACGCCTAACGCTTAAAACACAATGACGACAGAAGAGAAACAACAATTACTCGACAATCGCTACCTCCGTATGGCACGTATATGGTCGGAAAACTCCTATTGTAAACGTCGACAAGTCGGCGCATTGATCGTTAAGGATAAAATGATTATCAGCGATGGCTACAATGGCACACCTTCCGGCTTTGAAAATCAGTGTGAAGATGAGCTAAACATAACAAAGCCTTACGTGCTTCACGCTGAAGCAAATGCTATTACAAAGATAGCTCGCTCCGGGAACAATTCAGACGGCGCAACGCTTTACGTGACGGACGCACCTTGCATAGAATGTAGCAAACTTATTATACAAGCCGGCATAAAACGCGTTATATACGGCAAAAAATATAGATTGACGGACGGAGTAGAACTTTTAAAAAGAGCGCATATTGACGTTCAATATTTACCATTAAATGAGCAAGAATAAACGTCGCTTCATTCCGCTACTCGTATCCATAGGTGTAGTAGTTGGTATTTTGCTTGGAAGTTTTTTTGCTTCCCATTTTGCTGGCAATCGCTTAAACATTATCAACACATCCAGCAATAAGATCAACGATTTGCTTCATCTTATAGATGATCAATACGTTGATTCTGTTAATATCCCGGACTTGGTAGAAAAATCTATGCCCGGCATCTTAGCACAGCTTGATCCCCACTCTACTTACGTCAGTGCAAAAGATGTAGAAGCAAGTATGCAGGGACTCAATGGTAGCTTCTCTGGTATTGGTGTTCAATTTACAATCTACAAGGATACTATTAGAATTATTCAGATTGTAAAAGGCGGACCTTCAGAAAGCAAAGGGCTTCAAGCCGGGGACTGCATTATTGCTGTTGATGGAAAACCTTTTGTTGGTAAAGTCGTTACAAACGATGAGGTATTAAAACGCTTGAAAGGGCCAAAAGGCTCTAAAGTAACTTTAAGCATCAAGCGCATGGGAGAAAAACGGACTTTCAACACAACAATTACGCGTGGAGATGTTCCGGTTAAAAGTATAGATGCCGTTTATATGGCTACACCTTCGATAGGATACATTCGTATTACCTCTTTCAGTAGCACGACTTATCCGGAATTCTTAGCTGCTCTCGCTAGGTTGAATCAGTCTGATTTTAAAGGCTTGATTATAGACCTTCGCGGCAACCTTGGAGGGTACTTAGATGCTGCTGTAAAAATTGCTAATGAGTTCTTACCCAAAGGTAGGCTGATTGTCTACACAGAAGGACGAAAATCACCGCGGCATGATTACGTAAGTGATGGTCGAGGAACCTATCAAAACATTCCACTTGTCCTCTTAGTTGATGAAAATACAGCTTCTGCCAGTGAAATATTAAGTGGAGCGATACAAGATAACGATCGAGGAATGGTAGTAGGCCGGCGCACTTTCGGTAAAGGCTTAGTGCAAGAAGCCATTGAATTCAGAGATAATAGTATGCTTCGACTAACTATTGCACGTTATTATACGCCCTCAGGTAGATGCGTGCAAAAACCTTATAAACCAGGCGATGAACTTGATTACCAAGAAGACTTGCTCTTGCGTGCGAAACATGGAGAATATTACAATGCTGACAGCATCAGAGCTAATGGTGAAAAGTATAAAACGCGTTTAGGCCGTATTGTATATGGCGGCGGCGGAATCATACCAGACAAATTTATTCCCCTTGACACAATCGGTATGACATCTTATTTCAAGGAGGCTTATTTGAATGGATTGATGTTCCAATATGCCTATGTGTTTACAACGAGTCATCACGAGGCGCTAAGCAAGTATAAGGCTGAAGGTGAGGTCGTGAACTATTTACACAAACAAGATTTAGTCAACAACTTTGCGACTTTCTCAGCTCAAAATGGACTTCGCCGACGCAATAATCTGATCAAGGAGTCTGCTTCATTGATTAAACGCTATATCATCGCAAGAATTATGGACAACCTACTAGGTGTTCAAGCCTCAATAGAATATGCAAATAGCTTTGATACGGGAGTTAAAACCGCAATTTCAATAATTGAGTCTGGTAATGCTTTCCCAAAAGTATCGACATCGCAAACGAGTAATACGACAGCTGCAATTTTCCCTTCATATTCATTACAATACGGAGCCAATGCTCAATTAGCAAAAGCCTACTTCTTTTCGCCCTTCGTATGCTTCCAAGACGAAGGATTGTATGGTGTAGCCGGCAAAGACTTCGACAAGCGACAACAAAACATATTCCTACATTTAGTTTAATCAATCTTTATACGAAAGCTTGTAACTTTACGAGCCACTTTACACTTCTATGTAATGGCAGGTCTATATGTTCATGTTCCGTTTTGCGCTTCAAGGTGTATTTATTGTGACTTCTATTCTACAACTCAAGCCACAAAGCAAAAAGAACTCTACACTCAAGCGCTGATTGCAGAAATAAAGTCGCGTGCAGAGCGATGGGATGATACGTTCCATACAATTTATTTTGGAGGAGGCACACCATCACAATTATCTATTACGGAAGTAGCACAAATAGTAGATGCAATACATACTTCACTACAAATCTCACCATCAGCAGAAATCACCTTTGAGGCAAATCCAGATGACATTAATAAAAATTATGTAAACCAGCTTAAATCGCTTGGCATTAATCGTATAAGTTTAGGTGTACAAACTTTTGATGACGACCGCCTTCATTTTCTGCATCGTCGACATACAGCAAAAGATGCAGCTAAAGCCGTTGAAACAACCTCAAGTATCATAGAAAATATAAGTTTAGATCTTATCTATGGATTACCCCGTGAGACATTAGTCGAATGGGAAACAGATATTCGTATCGCTCTCCAACTTCCGATTAAGCATCTTTCATCATATGCGCTAACAATTGAAAAAGGTACCCCGCTTTTTCAGCTTCGACAAAAACAAATAGTAAAAGAGCTTAATGAAGAAACGACAAGGGCTATGTATAAAATACTGATGCGTCAAACTGAACTAGCAGGTATGCAGCACTACGAAATCTCTAATTTTTCCTATCCTTCGTATCACTCACAACATAACCACAACTATTGGTTAGGGATACCTTATTTAGGGGTTGGGCCAGGTGCCCATTCTTTTAAGGGGCACACACGTAGATGGAATAAAGGCGACTTATGTCACTACGTACAAAATCCAGGACAGCCTCTTTTTGATTTTGAACAGTTAAATGAAGATGAACTCTTCGACGAAATGTTGCTTTTACGACTTAGGACCAAAGAGGGGCTAGCCTTGAATGAATTAAAGCCACACGATAGAAACTATCTACTTTCAGTAGTATCTCCTTTCATTAAACAAGGATACTTACTTCTTACACCAGAGAGTTTGCATCTTTCAAAACACGGCATTTTTATCTCAGATTACATTATATCCTCACTAATGAAAGGATGACACTATGAATTTATCAATAAGATTATCGTTATTAATTGTATAAATTTTGTATTTTTGCCAATGAGAACAAGAACCCCACTTTATTCTTAAGTCTATAAAACAAATAAATACTTGATGAACCTACAATTTACAAAAAAGATTTCTCTACTTTTACTTCTTTCAACACTCTGTTATCTGCATCTATCTGCACAGCAAGTTATCTTCTATGAAAACTTCAATACATATAATGGTTCTGGGGGAAATGGTGAAGATTGGGGAAAAGGAAGAGCAAAGGAAAAAGCCGACTTAGACCCCATAAAATGGGAGTCACATGAATATCTCTACCAAGGATTCAAGTGTCTAAGGCTTGGGAGTGTCACACATCCATCAGCATCCATAATCACGAAAAACTTGAATTATCAAGGACCTTGCATCTTATCTCTCAGAGCAGGCTTATGGAAAAGCAAGCCATTAAAAAAACTACAAATTAAGATAATGCGAACTGATAAGGATAGCTTAATAGAAGTAGAATTTAAACAAGCTGGACTTTTCTATTATTACCAACTGTACATACCAAATATGACAGAAGATACTCGCTTTGCATTCATAAATGAAGGATCTGCTAAAAACATTTTCTTGTTAGACGATATAAAAATCATTACGGGCATACCAACATCATTTACACAAACAATCAGCGACGTAGGCTACTCTACTTTGTATTTCAATAGGCCACTAGTGATGCCACAGGGCCTTGTCGCACATACCATTTATGAAAAGAATTACCAACTATATTTTAATCAAACCTATAATGAGGGCGACATCCTTCCACCTGAAACCGGATTAGTTTTACAAGGATCTCAAGGGAGTTATACCCTTAAAGAACCTATGCAAGCGTGCGAAACCTACCCTGAGAATCTTTTAAAGGGAGATACGATAACAGCTATGATTGAAGAGGAAAACAAGCATAAGTATTATATGCTTTCTTTGGATGAGTATCAAACACCTGGCTCAATCGGATTCTACTATGGTAGCCCCAACGGAAAACCTTTCGTATCTCAATCCTACAAAGCCTATTTATCACTTCACGAAGAACTCGCAAAAAGAATCAAAGGTTTTCCAATCTCTCAGATTACGACCGGGTGTCCACATCAACTCCACCTTGAGAAGAATAACTCGATCTACGACTTGCAAGGAAGAAAGAGAAATAATATACAGCCCGGACTTCAAATCATCAATGGTAAAAAGTATATTTTTCAGTAAAAACACTTAAGCCTCATGAAACAAAAAAAACAATACCAACCTCTTCACATCGAGAGAATAAGTCTTGAATCATTAACACAATTCATTGCCTCATCTCCACTAAAGATACACGATCGCGAAGGCAGTCACCATCAATTATCCATAGATTTAAACGATTCTGATACTGACAAAGACACAATAGATAGGCAATTATAGGATATATCAACCCTGTGCAAAAGCTATTGCAAACCAACATATTTCAGAGAATTCAAACAAACACCGCTAATTGCCCATAATCTGCATAAGTTCTCACTTGAGTATAGGATTGATGTGAATTACAGTAAGAT
>JABZGO010000134.1 GCA_015259305.1 Alloprevotella tannerae
GGAACTCCACCGGCAACCCACTCTTCTGCAGGAGCCGGCGTATTTTTTACAATAGCCATATAGCCGGTTTTCCCATTGGCAACCAATTGTGCTGCACTTGTTCCTAATGCATAGCAATAGTTGCAGTCAAAATTTGATGGTGTTGCGCATCGACCCTCGTATCCGAAGAAGTGATGTAAAGCCGCAAACTTACCTTTAAACTTACCTTGTTCTTTCCATTCGTCTAAACGCTTAGCGCACATTTCACTAAGCATTTTTTCCGTCTCGATGAGAGATACTTGCACATTGCCATGCGGATCGCGCCCTAAAGCCAACTGCTTTGCTACCTCCTCGGGAAGGCTTTTCAAAGTTGGTAGGTTTTCTGCAGAAACATGGTTCAAAATCCAAGCTAACAAATCATCAGACTTCAATCCCTTTGCTTCAATCTTAGCTAAATCAGAAGAAAGCAAGTCGCTCAGCTCGGCAATCAAACGCTTGAAAGCAGGAACGAATTCAATCAATCCTTCCGGAATCAAAATTGTGCCATAATAAAGTCCTTCTTCCGAACGTTTAACGACGACTTCACAAATCTGATTTACAATATCATCCAATGTCATATTGTTGGCTTCCACCTCTTCACTAATAATGCAAATATTGGGTTGCGTCTGCAATGCACACTCTAAAGCTATGTGACTAGCTGAGCGGCCCATGAGTTTAATGAAATGCCAATATTTACGCGCAGAGTTAGCATCGCGTTGTATATTACCTATCAACTCACTATAAGTTTTACAAGCAGAGTCAAATCCGAAGCTGGTTTCTATTTGGTCGTTCTTAAGATCCCCATCAATTGTTTTCGGACAGCCAATCACAGACACCCCTGCATTAATTGAGGCATAATATTCCGCCAACATGCACGCATTAGTGTTTGAATCGTCACCACCAATAATGATTACAGCGTTAAGATTGAGTTGACGAATAATTTCTAAACCACTATCAAATTGCTCTTTAGTTTCCAGCTTTGTACGTCCAGAACCGATCATATCGAATCCACCTGTATTTCGATATTTATCAATGACTTCTGCTGTAAGTTCTTTGTATTTATGGTCTACTAAACCGCTAGGTCCCATTAAGAAACCATACAGCTTACTTTTAGGATTTTGCTTCTTTAATTCGTCAAATAAGCCGCAAATCACGTTATGGCCGCCGGGAGCTTGGCCTCCTGACAAAATTACACCAACATTGATCGGTGCATATTCTTTCACCTCCTTTGCAGGAGCGAATTCCACGAGAGGCATACCATAAGTATGCGGAAAGAGTCTTTTAATTTCTGCCTGATCGCCTACACTCTCCGTAGGAGCACCCTCAATAATGTCTACATTTCCGCGCAAGCCTTTTGGCAATTTGGGCTGATAGGACGAACGAGCCTTCTGTAATGCACTAATTTCCATTTTCAAATCAAATAATTAGTTACTGAATACATCAAATTTGAAATCCGCGACACGATCAAAGAAGAAAAGGTTTTTTCTTCATCTATATAGCGGTTTCTATTTCGTCAGCGAAATTACATATTTGCTTAAGATAGGCCAAAGAAAATAGCAACTTTGTTTGAGATAATCAACTAAAAGTTCCCAAAGCGCATACAGACTTTACAAACATATACAATAAGGATAAAACAATTTTAAAGACTGGCGATAATTCCCCCTTTTAGGTTGTATATTAGACATATTGGCTTTATCTTTGCAATGTTTTTCATGGTATTAGATTTAAGGTTAGCAAGAGGTTGGTTGTCGTGAGACAATCAACCTTTACTTATTCATCTATACAACCCAAAAGCACAGCAACCGTACCCATTCGTAATTTATAGGTTGCAATTTAACGACTAAACACATAAACAATTTTAAACACTTCTGAAAAGGCACCGAATTACTTGCGACACAATTACCTTACCCTTATCTTCGCGATGTTTTCATGGTATTAGATTTAAGGTTAGTAAAGATTGGTTGTCGTGAGACACTCAATCTTTTTTTATGACCTGTATGCTTCACCTTGTTGAGCAAATGTAGATAAGTCTTTCCGGAAATGTTAAGGATGTTGATCGTCCTCTTCTCGCAGGCTTCTTTCATCATATAGAATGCAAATTCTTAATTCTGTAATCACGGTTCTGGTTGGCTGTCGCAAGAGTTATCTTGGCTATCGGTTCACGACATAACCCAAGATGATATTATTTGGTCCTATGCGCCTCGAAAGCAACGATTAAGCCTCGCAGGCTCTACGGGTTCTCAGTTGTCCAAACATCATCGCGAACATCTGATTCCAGCAAGTGAAATGTTTCACATATCGGTTGCCATCATACTTGCGAACATAGTGGTTGAGCTGAGTCCTGTTCAGAAAAGCGGTTAATTGAGAGAATACGTATTTGTCTTGGAACATAGCAGCCATTTGTATTAGACTGCAAAGTTGCAAAATCAAGTCCGTTTCATTTCAAAAAACGTGTAATTGACTATATTTCAACAATTTCAAAAACTATTTATCCACTTTTACGGGACAGTAGTGAAAAGGTATATCAAAATTTAAGGTTGAAAAGATATAAAGCAACCCCGATGAATCAAAACTACTGAGATTCACCAGACATATTAAGCGAAATGCCGTTTATGTTAACTTTGAGAAATAAGTTAGAGGCAACAAGGTATGTTTGTCTCTTGTTGCCTCTATCATTTCTGAGTAATTACAATAAAGCGTCAAACTTCTCTTGGAACATAGCTTTAGAGCCTGCGCCAACAGTCTTGTCAACCAACTCGCCATTCTTGAAAAACAGCACTGTCGGAACACTTCGAATACCAAAACGCGTTGTCAAGTCGGAATTTTCATCAACGTCACACTTTCCAACGTTAACACGGCCATCATACTCTACAGCCAATTCGTCAATAATTGGAGCAATCTTTTTGCAAGGGCCGCACCAAGTAGCTGAGAAATCCACGACAAGAGGTAAGCCAGCGTTTAACTCACTCTCAAAATTTGCATCAGTGATAATTTTTTCCATTGTTTCTATTTTATATGGTTGAATATATATTATTATTAGTGCAATATCTGTGCCATTATTTTTTGTATGTGGTACATAACGACCTAGTTGATAGCATAGTTTATAGCTTCACAATTATCTAAGAAGTCGGTAAGCTTATTATCTATAGCGATCTTACCTCCTCCATAAACTAAGGATATACTTCTTTCTTTCAAATCTTTAGCTACGATTTTCAATTCTGTTTTACCAGCATCACGTTTAATCAATCCACAAAGTTCTTCAGCCATAGCAGCACTAAAGAGTTCGATATTTAGCGTAATGGTCATACTATTTAGCAGCCTTTCCTTAGCATCTGAAAGAAAAGATATTTCATTATACTTTAAGTCAAACTCTCCATCTTTGAATCGCCTTGGTGTAACGTGAGCCCGTATAAATAGGAAATTACCCTTCGTATTGTACTGCTTTCCGAACCTTGCCCAGTCGTCTCCCCAAAACATCAACTCGTAAGCACCTTAATAGTCTTCCAGTTTTATGACTCCGTATGGTTTATCCCTCTTCGTCATCCCTTCACGTGTATCAGTAACGATACCACCAAAAGTGATGTCTTGATCAGCCAAAGTATTGAGGTTGTCCAAATCAACTACAGTAGTGGTACAAACTTTATTTAGTATGATTTTATATTTGTCTAAAGGATGCCCGGATATGTATATACCTATCAAATCACGTTCCTTATTGAGACGCTCTAAATTGGTCCAAGGCTTCGACACCGGAACAGGGAGTGGCTTTGTAATAATCGCCGTAGCTTCCTCGCCGAAAAGCGAATTCTGAGCTTGACTTTGATCTAATTTATATTGTATACCATATTTGATAAGCGCATCCAAGAAGTCACCTCCCATTTCGTCTTCTTCCACAAACTGCTCCCTGGCTATACCAAAGCTATCAAAAGCACCTGCAATAGCGAGGTTCTCAAGCGTTTTTCGATTACAGGTAGTCAGATTAATGCGCTCCATCACATTGTAAATGTCAGAGAACTCGCCATTCTCTTCTCTTTCCTTCAAAATATTTTCAACGGCCTGCGAACCAACCCCTTTTATGGCACCCAACCCGAAGCGAATATCGCCACGATGATTGACGCTAAACTTCATTAAAGACTCATTGATATCAGGGCCCAGCGTGTTAATCCCCATTCGCTTACTTTCATCCATAAACTTCGTAATTTCTGTTATGTTTGAAAGGGCGCGACTCATCGCACCTGCCATATACTGAGAGGGATAGTTAGCTTTAAGATATCCGGTCTGATAGGCCACCCAAGAATAACAAGTTGCGTGGCTCTTATTGAATGCATAAGAGGCAAAAGCTTTCCAGTCATTCCAGATTTTTTCTAAGATCTTTTCGTCATAACCATTAGCCTTACCACCCGAAATAAACTTTGGATACATATGATTCAGCTTGTCAATGAGTTTTTTCCCCATCGCTTTACGAAGCGTATCGCTTTCTCCACGTGTAAAATTGGCTATCTCGCGTGAAAGAAGCATCACTTGCTCTTGATAAACTGTAATACCATACGTCTCCCTCAAGTATTTCTCCATACAAGGCAAATCATAATCAATTGGTTCTTCACCTTTCTTACGCTGAATAAACTTTGGAATGTATTGCATCGGCCCGGGACGATACAGCGCATTCATTGCAATCAAGTCTTCAAATGTGCTTGGCTGCAGATTTCGCAAATGCCCCTGCATTCCTGTAGACTCAAACTGAAAAGTACCAATAGTATTACCATCGGAAAATAGTTGGTAGGTCGCTTTATCGCTGATATCAATCTTATCAATATCGAGATCGATACCCAAACTCAACTTGATATTTTCTAAAGCCTCTTTTATGATTGACAAGTTTTTCAGGCCCAAAAAGTCCATTTTTATGAGGCCGGTCTCCTCAATGACACGTCCTTCGTATTGCGTGCAACGAAGTTTTTCCCCGGTCTCTTTGTCGTCAGCCGTAGATATGGGAACCCAATCTGAAATCTTATCCTTACAGATAATAAATCCGCAAGCATGAACACCTGTATTGCGGACATTTCCCTCCAATTGCCTAGCATAACGAATTGTATCTCGCAACAATGGATTGTCGGACGCCTCCGCTTCTCTCAAACCAGGAATAGCAGCGATTGCATTATCTAACGTCAACTTCGGACTCTTGCCGCTACTATCTTCCGGTAGCTTGTCGGGAATCAACTTACACAGACGGTTGCTTTCAGATAAAGGCAGACGTTCAACACGGGCTACGTCTTTAATGGCAGATTTAGTTGCCATCGTACCGTAAGTTATAATGTGGGCGCAATTTTCTGCACCATACTTATCTGTTACCCATTGCAGAACGCGCCCACGGCCGTCATCGTCAAAGTCTACATCAATATCGGGAAGAGAAATACGATCCGGATTCAAAAATCGCTCAAACAGAAGATCATATTTTATCGGATCTATC
>JABZGO010000135.1 GCA_015259305.1 Alloprevotella tannerae
GTATTCAATTGTGTCTCCAATTCTTCACCGTGCAGATCTGTAGCTATGATCTTGCCCTGCGGATCTATGAGGAGGGTAGATGGGATACTGTTGATGCCATACACGCTTGCAGCCTTGCTGCGCCATCCTTTTAAGTCGGAGATTTGCGCCCAGGGCAGTTCCATTTTCTTCACGGCAGTCTGCCAAGCAGTCTTGTCGCTGTCGAATGAAACGCCGACAACGTCGAAACCTTGTGCGTGATACTTATCATAAAGAGCCTTTACGTTAGGCATTTCTCGACGGCAGGGGCCGCACCATGACGCCCAGAAGTCTACAAGCACATAGTTGCCCTTACCAACATAGTCGGAGAGTTTTCGGGTTTCCCCGTTGAGGTCCTCCATCTCAAAGTCGGTAAATCCTTGGCCCGGCTCGCGGCGCTTCCAGCCTTCTATGAGTTGGCTGACGTGGGATGTTGCGGAGGGTTGCATAAATTTCGCCTTTTCATCATAAAACTTGTAAAGCGTAGGTTTTTCGATCAGCGAATAATAGTCGATTATGAAATAGGCCGGATAAGTCTTATCCATATTGTTCTTGCAGATTGCCGCCACCGCTTCAATCATTACGGCTTGCGCTTGTTCATAACTGTCGGCCAACTTGGTCAGCTCGGCCTCCGATGGCTCTTTGCCTGACAATTCGAGGTCTTCAAATTGTTTTTCTACGGCCCGCAGACCTTGAGTAAAGGGCTTGGTCTGCATCAAGGCAGCTTTGAGCGCGTCGTTTTCAGCAGTGCCGCTTGGCGTCTCGGTCGTAAAATCTACCACGACGTTGCCGTCGGCCACGAAGGGAACAATCGTAGCGGGCTGTCCGGCCTTCGCCGCTTTCTTTACAATGTAGTAGAGTTCAGGTTGCGTCGTTGTACCCGTAAATGTGAACGTGCCGTTCTTGGCTACGACGCTGTCGGCCTGCTCTTTGACAAAACCGGGCGTGCGGAAGAGGTAAACTTTCGTCTTAGTGGGCACTTTTCCGGTTACCTTGTACTGCTGCGCAACGCTTGCCAAAGGAAGCAGGAACGCAGCAAGGATCAAAAACTTTTTCATAAGTAGTTTTAACATAAAATTAGGCGACGAAGTTACGGCTTTCCTTTTTATTTGACTTTCCAAAGGGGAGAAAAAGATGAAAAAAAGCTGATTTGTGGGTATAAATATGCAATCTCATAGGGCCGTTTTGCGGGAATATGGCTAACTTCGCCGCATATTCTAAGCAGCTAATAAGGTTATGAAGGAAAGCGACAGCATTGTTATCATTCCCACATACAACGAGAAGGAAAATATTGAAAATATCATCCGCGCGGTCTTTGCGTTACCTAAGTCGTTTCACATCTTGATCATCGACGATGGCTCGCCCGATGGAACGGCGTCAATCGTGAAGGGCTTGATGGAGGAAGAATTTGCAGGCAGACTGTTTCTGGTCGAACGTCAGGGGAAACTCGGGCTGGGAACGGCTTACATCTGCGGCTTCAAATGGGCTTTGGAGCACGGCTATGACTTCGTCTTTGAAATGGATGCAGACTTCAGTCACAACCCTGAAGACTTGCCGCGCCTCTACCGGGCTTGCGCCGACGAGGGCTTTGACGTGGCCGTCGGCTCGCGCTATGTGAGCGGCGTGAACGTGGTCAATTGGCCTATGGGACGCGTCCTTATGAGTTATTATGCTTCGCGCTATGTGCAGTTTGTCACAGGTATTCCCGTGAGAGATACGACTGCGGGCTTCAAATGTTATCGTCGTCGCGTCTTAGAAACGGTGGACCTTGACGCCATCCGATTCAAGGGCTACGCCTTTCAGATCGAGATGAAGTTTACTGCCTACAAATTGGGCTTTAAGATTAAGGAAGTGCCCGTAATCTTTGTCAACCGCCGCGAAGGAACAAGCAAAATGAGCGGCGGAATATTCGGCGAGGCGCTGTTTGGCGTTATGCGCTTGCGCTGGGCGGCTATGAGTGGAAAAATCAAGGCTCGCAAAGCATAAAACGTGCGTCGGCGGTCGGGATAATTCGGCTGCCGACGCTCGTTTTCCTGCTACGCTTGAACGCCATCTTGGCTTACACGAAATCAGATCAGACTTATGCACAGACGAATCTTACTTAAAAACGCGATACTCGTCAACGAGGGTCGCCAATTCTTGGGCGCGATGCTCATTGACAACGACCGCATCGAGCAAATCTTGGAGGGGCGCGATGCGCAGCCCACTATTCCGCCGCAAGAGACGGTTGACCTCGATGGGGCTTACATCCTGCCCGGCGTAATCGATGAACACGTTCACTTCCGTGAACCCGGACTGACGGCAAAAGCAGATTTTCATACCGAAAGTTTGGCCGCAGCGGCCGGTGGCGTGACTACGGTGCTCGATATGCCCAATACGTTACCTACCACAACGACGCCGGAGGCGCTCGAACAAAAGCGAGCGATCGCAGCATCGAAATGCCACGTTAATTATGGCTTCTTTTTTGGCGCCACATTGGACAACGCCGACGCCTTGCCCCAACTGGATACGCGGAGCATTGCCGGCGTGAAACTTTTTATGGGCGCTTCGACCGGAAATATGCTGGTTGACGACGCGGAGGCTTTACGCCGCTTCTTTGCAAACAGTCCGACGATCCTCGTGACGCACTGTGAGGACACGCCAACCATTTCTGCGAATATGAAAGCTTATAAGGAGAAGTTTGGAGCTGATCCTGACGTCTCGTATCACCCACTTATTCGCTCCGAAGCTGCTTGTGTGGAGTCGACGCGCTTAGCTGTGCAACTCGCCAACGAATATGGGACGCGGCTGCACGTAGCGCATTTGTCGACGGCTGCAGAATTGGAGCTTTTTGCCCCATCCGGCCGTCAGATTACTGCGGAGGCCTGCCTCCCGCACTTGCTTTTCTGCGACGAAGATTATAAGCGCTTGGGTACTCGTATAAAGTGCAATCCTGCCGTCAAGACACGCGCCGACCGCGATGCATTGCGCGCAGCCTTGAACGATGGCCGGATCGCGACAGTCGCGACTGACCACGCGCCGCATCAAATACAGGATAAGGTGGGTGGAGCTGCACGCGCCGCGTCGGGGATGCCGATGGTCCAGTTCTCACTTATCGCGATGCTCGAATTGGTTGACAGCGGCGTACTAAGCCTTCCGCGCCTCGTAGAGTTGATGTGTCACCGTCCGGCGTCGATCTTCAGCATCGAAAATCGCGGTTATTTGCGCGAAGGTTATAATGCCGATCTCGTTGTTGTGCGTCCGGAGAGTCCAAAGACCATTACGCCGAACATTATAAGAAGCAAATGCAACTGGAGTCCTTTAGAAGGGCGCACAATGAATTGGGCTGTGGAGAAAACTTACGTAAATGGTTTCCTCTTATACAATAAAGGGCATATGACGGATGAGCACGTGCTCGGCCGCGCTGTGACTTACGCTCGCTAAAGGGCGATTGGCAACGCTGCATTCCTAATGACAAACCGCCGGAGGCGGCGCTGCGTCGGCAATAACCCATTTAAGAACAATACAAATGATACTTCGCATACTTCCTGTCCTACTGTTGATTCTCTTGCTCCCGCCTTGGGGCATCGAGCGCTTGATGTTGCGCGAAAAGTCTTGGCGCAAATGGATTTACGCCCCCAACCTCTTGCTTGCACTCTTGCTCATCGGCGCGAGCGTCAAGGAAAGTTATTCGATGACTGCGGATCAGCTTAAAGCTATCTTGTTGTCGACCACGCTGTGCGTAGCTGTGCCGGAAATCATCTTATCGCTCTTGCTGCTCTTCTGCTTACTCTTCAAGTCGTATCGACTGTGGGTACGCCGCATCGCCTTGTTTGTGAGTTTGGGCGTGTTTCTGACGATGTTGTACGGCTTCACGCTGGGTTATCGCCAGATCGTGGTCAAGCCCTTCACGTACACGTCGGCAGCCATCCCACAAGCGTTTGATGGGTATCGAATTGTGCAGCTCTCCGACCTGCACGTGGGCACCTTGCGTCGTCACCACGTCGTCGTGGAGCGGATTGTCGACAGCGTGAATGCGTTGCAGCCCGACTTAATCGTGTTTACGGGTGACTTGGTCAACTACCATGCAGAAGAACTCTTTGAGTTTGAGGATATCTTCCGAAAAATGCACGCTCGCGACGGAGTTGTCAGCGTTATGGGCAACCATGATTATATGACGTACTACAACTGGCCCGACGAAAAGGCGCGTTTGGCCAACGTCCGCTTGCTGCAAGATCATCAGCGCGCGATAGGGTGGCGCCTGCTTCTCAATGAAAATTACATACTACGCCGCGGAAATGATTCCATTGCGATTGTTGGCGTAGAAAACGATGGCGAGCCGCCTTTCCCGGCTTTAGGCGATTTGCCGCGGGCTCAACGCGGCTTGCAAAATAGTTGCTTCCAGATCTTGCTCTCCCACGACCCGACGCATTGGCGCCGTCGCGTATTGCCGGAGACCCGCATTCCGCTGATGCTCGCCGGACATACGCACGGCATGCAGCTGAAAATAGGAAGTTTCTCCCCATCTGAATGGTTTTATCCCGAATGGGGCGGCCCTTACTATGAGGGCGGACGCACGCTCTACGTAAGTTTGGGCGTCGGCGAAGTACTTCTGCCTTTCCGCATCGGCGCTTGGCCCGAGATAAACTTGATTACATTAAAACATCATTAAACGCATGCTTCGCTTCATCTATTGCTGTTATCAATTGGTGGTAGCTTTGCCCCTTTTCATCTTGTCTACCATCCTCACAGCCTTGATTACCAGTATCGGTAGCGTATTAGGCAGCGCCCATTTCTGGGGCTATTATCCGGCCCGTTTGTGGTCGCGCTTCGTCTGTCGACTCCTGCTGCTGCAAGTCGAAATTGTAGGTCGCGAGAAGTTGACTAAGGACCAGAGCTACGTGTTTGTGGCCAACCACCAAGGGTCTATGGATATCTTTCTCGTGTATGGGTATCTCAACCGCAACTTTAAGTGGATGATGAAAAAGGCCCTGCGCCGCCTGCCCTTTGTAGGCTACGCCTGCTACAAGGCGCGGCATATCTTTGTCGATAAATCGAGTCCGCGAAAGGTGAAAGCGACCATCGACTTTGCCAGAAAGACGCTGCAAGGTGGTACTTCACTCGTCGTTTTCCCCGAAGGCGCGCGCACCTTCACCGGTCATATGGGCATCTTTCGCAAAGGTGCGTTTCAGTTGGCCGACGATTTGCAGTTGCCCATCGTGCCGATGACCATCAATGGCT
Organism: Alloprevotella tannerae; assembly: GCA_015259305.1. Lineage (GTDB taxonomy): Bacteria > Bacteroidota > Bacteroidia > Bacteroidales > Bacteroidaceae > Alloprevotella > Alloprevotella tannerae_B. Next base: position 5,239 of record JABZGO010000135.1, read on the forward strand.
CGTTCGACATCCTCCCTCGCACAAAAGGTTTCAACTTTGTGCGGCATCATAAACTCCAGCTCCTTATTCACGACCCTATTTATCCGACTTCGCGCAGCGCAGAAGACATTCTCGCAATAAAGGATCAGGCTTACGACGCCATCATGTGTGGTTTGCCGCCGCATTATCAAGGCTACGTGAAGAACGACGACCAATAA
>JABZGO010000136.1 GCA_015259305.1 Alloprevotella tannerae
TTGCAGTATGTCTACATTCATTCGCAGTTGTACTTATCTGGTTATAACGCTATTTATGGCTCGTTTGCCGCCCTTCCGATGTTGATGATCTGGTTTCAATTTAGCTGGTACATTGTCTTGTTTGGAGCTACGCTAAGCTATTTACATCAAAACCGTGAGGCGCTAGATGTTCCACTGATGCAAAGTGCTTGTCGGAAAGATCGAGATGAACTTTGTTTGCAGCTGTTATGTGTTGTATATAAAGCTTTTGAGCGCGGTGAAGCACCAACCAGTGTTGATCGGATAGCTGAAGATTTAAAGTTGAATCCTTCACTGATCAAAGAAGCTTTGGATCTGATGCAGTCGTTGCCTTTTTTGCTGTATTTAGATCAAGAAAGGTATGCACCGGCACGTGATCCACGCCAGCTCACAATAGGTGAGGTGATTAAAGCGCTTGACCGAGAGGGGCGGGCATTGCATTTTAAGCAATTCAACCAAGACTTCAGTGCTTATCGTATAAAGATTTTTGAGCAAGAAGCGGCTAAATGTTTGGTAGTAGACTATTTATCTTTATAGCCTCTGATTATGAATTTACTGATAGCTGATAGTGGGAGCACGAAAACTGATTGGAGTTTGCTGCAAGACGGTGATGTGACTAAGCGTGTTGTTAGTCAGGGGATCAACCCTTTTATGGTTCCGGCTGATGAAATATCTCGCATCGTAATGCAGGAGTTAACACCTCACTTAAGTCAACCTATTGATGCGATTCGTTTTTATGGTGCCGGTTGTCGTGGGAAACAACGGCGTGTTGTAAAAAGCTTGCTTCAGCAAGTGCTTAATACGGAAGATGTGAATGTGGAATCTGATTTGCAAGGGGCTGCTATTGCACTCTGTCGTGAAGAAAAAGGTATAGCCTGCATCTTAGGTACCGGTTCTAATAGTTGCCTTTTTGATGGACAAACTATTGTAGAAAACGTAGCACCTCTAGGGTTTATTTTGGGAGATGAAGGAAGTGGGGCTGTATTGGGGCGTCGTTTTCTGAGCGACTTACTTAAAAATCAATTATCAACGCAGGTACGTTCTTGCTTTGAGGCGCAATATAGTTTGTCTGTTGAAGATATTGTGCAGCGCGTCTACAAACAACCTTTTCCCAATCGGTTTATGGCAGGCTTCGCCGTATTCTTAGGGAAATATAAACATCTCGAGGAGATACAAGCTTTGGTAAAATCTGAATTTGAACGCTTTTTTCGTCGAAACGTTGCACAATACAATCATCCGGATTTGGCTGTACACTTTGTAGGTAGTATTGCTTTCTATTTTAGAGTAGAACTACAAACTGTAGCTGTTGACTTAGGTTATAGAATTGGCCGAATTTTGAAAAGCCCTATTGTCGGATTAGAAAAGTTTTATGCTGACAGTAAAGATACTAATTTGACTTAATAGCGAATTATGCTTCTTCCGGGGCAACCTATGATAAGATGAAATATAAGCGAGGTTGAATTTCATCTTATAAGTTTCTAATATACTTATGTGTGTACATTCTTTTCTAAAGACGTAATTCTTCTTTCTTGATTGTTTGGTGCCGGCAAACCATCGTTTGCTCCCAGCATACTATCGTTTGGACTCAGCATATTATTGTTTGCTCCCGGCAAACAATAGGTCTTTTGAAAAAAGATCTAATTATGTTGTTGTTATATCTTGAAAAAGAGATTGTTGTGCTTTTTTTGTTAGATAATCTCAGACCAAATATAAATAAGGTGTTTTGTCAAGTGGAATTTGTATCAACCCTTGTTTGTTGTCTGTGTCATGTTGGGGGATGCTAATTTCGGAAGTCTATACGTCATTTACCTATATTGGAGAAAGGCGGGCTTTGGCTTTGCTGTTCATATTTCTGAAAGCATACGTGTTATTGTATATTCACCCTCAAAAACAGAGACATAGGGAGATAAGAGCCTACAATATTGTCGTTGTGTTTTGTGGTGAGATGTTAGACCATTCTTTGTTGTGAGATTTGCAGTAGTATCGGAGATCTTGTCTATTTTTACGCCTATAGTCGATAGCTTCAATATCTTCTTTTGTTGACCATAAAAAGCAAAAGGAGCTTAGGTTATTGTAATAATATATTGTATCTTCGCTCGTAGATTCAGATGACAAGAAATCAGACGCTGGATATGAAGAGACGAACAGCAATTAATTGTTTAAAGAAAAGTGGAGTAAAACCCAGTTTGCAGCGCATTGCGATATTGGATTATCTTTTATCGCATGCTACTCACCCTGCGGTGGATGAAATCTACGAAACGTTAGTAAAAGATATTCCAACACTTTCTCGAACGACTGTGTATAATACGCTTCATCTCTTTGCTGAGAATGGGTTGGCTACGCAAATGGCTTTAGATGAGCAACGTGTGAGATTTGATGGCAATGTCTCTCCACATGCGCATTTCCATTGTCGTTGTTGTCAGAAAATTTTTGATTTACCACTTCCTTCCGGAATACCAATGGAAGGAGAAGCTTTGTCTGAAGATCTTAAAGTAGAGCAAGTCGAAGTCAATTATCGAGGCATTTGTGCCGAATGTCAGAAGAAACAAGAATTTAACTGACGCTAATCTATAAATAGAAGAATCTAAGCAGCTTATATCGCTGAAAAGCAATACTTCCAATCTGTTACTAGATATAATTTAAGGTCTCTGACGGGCAGTATGCCAACCAGAGACCTTTTATTTTACAATTGCTCGAACTAATGCTTAACGTAAGTGTTCAGTTGCGCGTGATTGTTAGATAAGATATTGAGAACTGATGCTCTCATTGTCCATTACGCGGCGAATGGTCTCGGCAAACATTTTAGAAACAGAGATCTGCTTTACCTTTTGGCAGTTGCCGCGATAAGGAATACTATCAGTAAAGAGCATTTCTTCAATAGGTGATGCTTCAATTCGCTCATCAGCCGGGTTAGACATAATGCAGTGGGAAGCAATAGCGCGGACACTGCGTGCGCCATTCTCCACCATCAAAGATGCAGCCTTGGTAATCGTTCCGGCAGTATCAACCATGTCATCGATTAAGATGATGTCCATATCTTTAACCTCGCCTATAATCTGCATATCACCTACGACGTTGGCGCGTTTGCGAGTCTTGTTGCAAAGCACCATCGGGCAATCAAGATATTTTGCATAAGCACTTGCACGCTTAGAGCCGCCAACGTCCGGAGAAGCAATGCATAGATTTTTCAAATTGAGTGATTGGATGTAGGGAAGTACGACCGTCGATGCATATAAGTGGTCTACCGGCACATCAAAGAATCCCTGCTCTTGGTCGGCGTGAAGATCCATTGTGATCAGTCGGTCAATACCGGCTGCACTGAGCATATCGGCAATGAGTTTTGCGCCGATAGATACGCGTGGCTTATCCTTTCTGTCCTGTCTCGCCCAGCCGAAATAGGGAATTACAGCATTGATACTCTTTGCTGAAGCACGCTTCGCCGCATCAATCATCAGTAGTAACTCCATCAAGTTGTCTGAATTTGGGAAGGTAGATTGAACTAGAAATACGTCGCGCCCACGTATTGATTCTTCAAAGCTAACGACAAATTCACCATCGGCAAAATAGGTAATATCAAGGTTACCTAATGGGCAGTCCAAGTCCTTGCAGATCTTTTCTGCTAAGTAGCGCGTCTTGGTGCCGGAAAAGACCAAAAAAGATTCTTTATTCATTGTGGTTAAGTAAGGGGTGTTAATCAATTATTTTTTTCAACTTTCGAAAATGGTTTATCAGATCTTTGTAGTCTTGGTTGGAATAGATATTAAATCGATTCCAGACTTCGCCATAAAGCACCGCACCGCCAAAACCTCTTTCTTTTAACTGTAAGAGATTGTCAATTGTGACACCGCCTGCGGCATATACTTTTTTATCAATCAACTTACCCATCGTAGCAAGCTCTTCTTCTTGATCAATGCTACTTGCTTCTTGATTGTCGTCTGGTGATGGGGAGAGAAAGACGTAATCCATCTGCTTTTTTCGCTGTAGTAATTCTTCCTTGTTACGACAAGTGCAACTGATTTGACCGCGATAGTTGTCGGGGGCAGCAGTGTTACGTTGGTTCAGGTGGATTCCTTTTAAGCCAAACTCTTGTTTAAGATAAAAATGATCGTGAGTAACTATACGCTTTCGATATCGCTCAGGCAATAGTGATAATAGGCGTTCTGAATAGACTGGTTCGCTATTCGGCTTTCTCATATGAAGCAACTCCAAACCTTCATCAAAGAGCGTCGATAGTATCGCGTGTTCTTCAACAAAGAAATATGGCGTAGTTAAAAGGACAAGTTTAAATGCTCCCATACTTATTATATATGAATAGCGAGATAAGTCGCCTTGTGCATCCACACTGCAAAGATACAAAGTATAAGCAGAAAAAACCGATTTGTGGGCCGCTCTTTTCGTGAGATTCTTATAGTCTATATGTTGATATTGGACGTGTACCTCTAAATGTACTTCTATTTAATGTTTTGAGACTTCAACAATCGCTGTTGGAGGGAGCGATTCGTTGCGTTTTTTTGTGGCCTTTAATACTTCTTGGGCTAAATGACGAAAGGCTTCGCTTATGATTTCTCCTTTCTTTAGTGAAACAGGTTCTCCTTCGTCGCCGCTTTCGCTGATGCTTTGTACGATTGGGATTTGGCCTAACAAGGGTACGTGCATCTCTATAGCTAAATTAGCTACGCCTTCTTTACCAAACAAGTAGTAACGATTTTCTGGAAGTTCTTTAGGTGTAAACCAAGCCATATTCTCAACTAGTCCTAAGATTGGGACATTAACTTTCTCGTTTTTATACATATCAATGCCTTTTCTAGCATCGGCTAGCGCTACTTGTTGTGGCGTTGAAACGATTACTGCGCCCGTAACGGAAAGTGTTTGCAGTAAAGTCAGATGAATATCTCCCGTTCCCGGCGGAGTGTCAAGAATAAAATAGTCAAGATCGCCCCAATCTGTATCGGCTATTAATTGTTTGAGTGAATTAGAGGCCATACCTCCTCGCCATAATGTAGCTGTGTTGGGGTTAACAAAGAATCCTATTGAAAGTACTTTGACTCCATATTTTTCTGCCGGAATAATCAGTTGCCGCCCGTCTTTGTTTTCTGCGAAGATTTGGACTTGCTCTAAGTGGAGCATTTTAGGAATAGAAGGGCCGAAGATATCGGCATCAAGCAATCCAACTTTGTAGCCTAATGCAGCAAGACTTACAGCAAGATTAACGGACACCGTACTTTTTCCTACTCCTCCTTTTCCGCTACTGACAGCAATGATATTTTTTACGTCAGGTAGCAGCTTTCCTACTTCCGGACGTGCTTTTTGTAGTGTTTTGACGCTAATAGCAACATTGATATCCTTATCTACAAAAGTATGAATGGTTGATTCTGCCGCCTTCACCACTGATTTAATAAAAG
>JABZGO010000137.1 GCA_015259305.1 Alloprevotella tannerae
GAGGTGGGTCTCATTATTTTAACCTTACTGGGTCTAAAATACTTGCCAGGGTGGGTCAAATTAGTGTGGCTTTTCCATCCTTAATTCTCTTATCATATTTACTGCTAATTATACCCTTATAAATAGGGCTACTGCTTGATATTTTAAGCCGAAATACTTGACTGCCGGTTATACGCTCACGATGGTAGAATCGTCTCTTCACGAGCGTACAATCGTCCTCTCACGATGGTACAAGTCTTTTATCCCGATGAAAAAACTGAAGTGCAAGACTTCAAATTTATAGATGGCATTCGGTTACAACACAAATAAAAGTCTCAGTGTTATGAAACAGGGAAAAAGAAGAAAAGAGTGGAGCAGAGTAGTCTTGTTAAAGTCGATAATTTGGGCTTTTTGAAATATATATGTCACTCTAATGAATCATTTTACCTCTTTCTTTCTCATATAGTTGCCACGAATTATAGATGTTGTGCCAAATAGCATAGGTGGCGCCGGCCAAAGATGTGATAGGGTTAAGAAAGGTAAAGCTAATCCACATTTCAAAAGCCGTGTTTTTCTGCCCTAAAGATTGCCCTGCACCTATTCTGCAGTCATATTTTTTGCCAATTTTATGACCTAATGAAAACTGGATGAGGCAGCAGAATGCGGAAATTGTGGCTATACAGAAAAAGTCGAAAAGCGTGATGTTGCTATGTACGATATATTTCGTGGCAAGTGTGATAGAAATAGCCAAAGATACAGCCCATATATAAAAGGCAAGATCTTTCGTGCGTGTAATCCTTTGATGGAGTCTGTGAAAATATTTCTGCGTGATGATTGCACTGAAGAAAGGTAGAATCAACATCGGAAACACTTGAGCCAGTATGCGGCAGGAGGCGGAGAAAAAGGTTATACCTTCTTGTGGATAGATGAGGGGCAGGCCAAGGGGTAGACATAGTGCAACAGACAGGTTGATGAGTATACAGTAAGTCGTAAGTCCTGCCACATCGCCGCCCAGTTTTTGAGTGATAACCGGTGCGGCTGTCGCCGTTGGCGTAATAAAGCAGAGCAAAACAGATTCCCACAACATTTTTTGGGGAATCTGAGGAAAGAAATAGAGTAGCAGGATAATCGAAACATATATGAGCATTTGAATAAGGAAGAGCCACAAATGCCAGACCTTAAATTTGATCTCTCTCAGGTTGATCTTGCAGAATGCAATGAAGAGCATCGCAAAGATTAAACAGGGCTGGATGATCGAGAGCGCGATGTTGGCAAATTTGTGCGTACCCTCCAGGAAGGGGATGTTGACGTAAATAAAATAACTCAGTACGCCCGTGATCATTGCAATTAAGAGTGTCCACGATTTCAGCGTTTGTTTAATGTCCATTTTCATGCTCCTTTTCTATTGCTAATAATTCGTCGCGTAGTTGTGCAGCTAAGACGAAGTCTAGCTGCTCTGCTGCGGCTTTCATTTGCTTCTCTAGACGCGCATGGCGCTCTTCGTATGTTTCTTTTTTTCCATATACGGCTTGATCTTCTGCTGCTTTGAGCGTGGATGTTTGTCGTAGGTCGTAAGTTGTCGCACTCTTCTCGCTTTGCCGTGCTTCGGATAGCTCTGTCAGTTGGTTGGTCTTGATTTTCTTCTTGATTTGGCGGGGTTTCAAGTGGTGTTGCTCGTTGTAAGCTATCTGCTTCGCACGCCGTCGATTGGTCTCATCGATCGTCTGCTGCATAGAAGTTGTTATACGGTTGGCATACATAATAACCCGCCCGTTGACATTTCGTGCAGCTCGACCGGCCGTCTGCGTCATGCTTCGCGTGCTTCTCAAAAAACCTTCTTTATCAGCATCTAAAATAGCAACTAAGGCTACCTCCGGTAAGTCCAAACCTTCGCGTAAGAGGTTCACGCCGACTAAAACATCATACGTACCCTTGCGGAGATCCTCCATAATGCGCACACGCTCTAAGGTATCTATGTCGCTATGGATATAAGCTGTCTTAATCCCATTCTTTAGTAGATACTCGGTGAGTTCTTCTGACATCTTTTTCGTTAGCGTGGTCACCAAAACGCGCTCTTCTCGTTCAATGCATTGCCGGATTTCCTCCATTAAATCATCGATGGGGTAGTCGTTTGGACGTACCTCGATCGGAGGATCGAGTAAGCCGGTGGGGCGAATGATTTGCTCAACGATGACTCCTTCGCTCTCCTGTAATTCGTAGTCGTCAGGCGTAGCACTTATGTAGATAACCTGCTTGGCCATTTGATGAAATTCGTCGAAAGTAAGCGGTCGGTTATCTAATGCAGCCGGTAGGCGGAAACCATAATTGACTAAGTTGACCTTACGATGACGGTCGCCACCCCACATTGCGCGAATCTGAGGCACAGTAACGTGACTCTCGTCGATTACTATTAAGAAATCTTCCGGGAAAAAGTCTAAAAGGCAGTAAGGCCTTGTGCCGGGCGAACGCCCATCAAAGTAGCGGCTGTAATTTTCGATGCCGCTGCAATGCCCCAGCTCTCTAATCATTTCTATATCGTATGAAACGCGCTCACTCAGTCGCTTGGCTTCAAGCATCTTGCCCTCTTCTTCAAATTTTTGCACTTGTTCTATCAAATCATCTTGAATAGAGCGGATGGCAAGCTCTTGTGTTTCTTTAGAAGTCAAGAATAAATTGGCCGGATAGACCTTATATTCCTCAAACGTCGCGCTTCGATAACCCGAAAGTGCGTCAATCTCTTCTATTGTATCGACATCGTCGCCCCAAAACGTAACACGGATGATCTCTTCCGTATAGGCCAGATAAATATCTACAGTATCGCCGTTCACGCGAAAGTTGCCGGACTTCGGCGCTACGTCATTGCGAGTATAAAGACTGGCTATAAGCTTTTGCAAAAGTTGGGTTACGCCTATAGAAGAACCAACTTTGAGGTCTATAACATTTTCATAGAACGCCGCCGGATTGCCCATACCGTAAATACAACTGACCGAACTGACCACAATCACGTCCTTTCTACCTGATAGGAGCGCCGAAGTTGCCGCTAATCGCAGGCGGTCGATTTCTTCGTTGATGGCCATGTCCTTTTCTATATAAAGGTCTGACGAGGGAATATAAGCTTCCGGCTGATAATAGTCATAGTAAGAAACGTAATACTCTACGGCGTTTTCCGGAAAGAAATCTTTGAACTCCGTATATAATTGAGCGGCCAAAGTTTTATTGTGGCTTAAGACAAGTGTTGGCTTGTTCAAGTTCTTAATCACATTGGCTATTGTGAAAGTCTTGCCGGAGCCGGTTACTCCTAAAAGTACCTGCGCCGGAGTTCCGGCTTTTGCTCCTGTGGTTAAGGCTTCGATAGCCTCAGGTTGATCGCCGGTGGGCTGATATTCTGAGTGTAATTTAAAAGCAGACATTCTTTTTAATAGAAATGCAAAGATAGAGAATTTTATCCCTACCTTTGCCTAACGCTTAAACAAATGCTTATGAATAATTTTGAGTTTTACAGTCCTACGGACTTCGTTTTTGGGAAAAATACAGAAGAGCAAACGGGCCTGCTTGTGAAGCGCTTTGGCGGAAAGCGCTTGCTCGTCGTCTATGGGCAAGGTCATGCAATTAAGAGTGGCTTGATGGATCGCGTAGAAAAAGCTTTGAAAGAGGCTGAACTTTACTACGTCTTATTGGGGGGCATTCAACCTAATCCTACTGATGAGGAAGTTTATAAAGGTATTGATTTAGGCCGACAGCATAATGTGGATATGATCTTAGCCGTTGGCGGTGGTTCGGCCATAGATGCAGCTAAGGCAATGGCGGCCGGGATTCCGGACGATGGAGATTTCTGGGATTTCTATGAAGGTACGCGCACTGTGGAGTCGGCTTTGCCGGTCGGCGTCGTGCTTACGATTCCCGCGGCAGGAAGTGAGGGCTCGGGCAACTCTGTTATTACGCAAGTTGCTTCCAATAAAAAGATCAGTCTACGCACTCCGCGAGCATTGCGTCCGAAGTTTTCAATCTTAAATCCGGAGTTGACCTATTCTTTACCGCCTTACCAAACGTCAGCGGGCGCTGTAGATATGATGGCACACATTATGGAGCGCTATTTTACCAATACGGAGCACACGGAGTTGACAGATAGATTATCGGAGTCAATATTGAAGACGATTATAGAAGTTACACCGCAAGTTTTGAACAGACCTGAAGATTACGATGCCCGAGCCACACTCATGTGGTGTGGAACTTTAGCCCACACAGGCCTTTGCGGGACGGGCAATGTGGAAGATTGGTCATCGCACGCTTTAGAACACGAGTTGTCAGCATTTTATGGTGTCACTCACGGTGCCGGTTTGGCTGTGATTTTCCCTGCTTGGCTTACGTTTATGGTGGAGCACAATCCAAAGAAGGTTATAAAATGGGCGCATTGTGTGTGGGATGTAAATCCTTCAGGCAATGATAAGGAAGATGCACTCGAAGGTATAAGCCGCTTCAAGAAGTTCTTGCATCGGATAGGTATGCCTACGACCATTAAGGAACTGGGTATAGACAATTATGATATAGATATGCTTAACGAACATCTACATGTGATTAAAGGAGAAAAGGTTGGCAACTATGTTCCTTTAGATCATAAGATGTCTAAAGAAATTTATGAAATAGCTCAGCACGAATAAAGGGTAGAATAGGCCGATATCAAACGAATGAAAGTTAGCTTTTACTCTCCTCGTATTTGTCTTTGTAAGGCTATTGTATGTAACTACCCAAAAGGTCTGCGTTTCTCTTGGAATGCGGGCCTACTATTCTAAAAGAACAATATGAATATAATGAAACGAATTCTATTTTGTTTGATGTTTCTTTTGAGCGGGTTGACGCTTTGCGCACAGGAAATATACGAATTTACAGTGACCAATGCCGATGGTAAGTCAGTGGCGCTGTCCAACTATCGCGGCAAAGTTTTGCTCATAGTTAATACGGCTACGCGTTGTGGCTTCACTCCACAATACAAAGAGTTAGAAGCGCTCTATGAGCAATATGCGGCACAAGGACTGGAAATTCTGGATTTTCCTTGCAATCAATTCGGGCAACAGGCGCCTGGTACAGCCGCAGAGATTCGACAATTTTGTTCGACCAACTTTGATGTGCGTTTCCCTCAGTTTGATAAAATCGATGTAAATGGGCCTACAGCTGCTCCGCTCTTTACTTATTTGAAGGAGCAAAAGGGGTTTGCCGGATTCGACTTGAAAGAAAAAGCCGGCCAAGTGCTTGATAGGATGTTGCGCAAACAAGACGCCGACTATGACAAGAAATCGGACATCAAATGGAACTTTACAAAGTTTCTTATATCGCGCGACGGACACGTATTACGTCGCTATGAGCCAACAGAGCCCATTAGCAACATAGAAAAGGA
>JABZGO010000138.1 GCA_015259305.1 Alloprevotella tannerae
GTCATAACGCGAATAAGTAGGCTGACAATGCCTTTTACGATGAGAGCATCGCTCTCTGCGCGAAACTGTAAGCGGCCGTCGTGCTCGTCGCATACGAGCCAGACGCGGCTTTGGCAACCATCGATGAGGTTGCTCTCGGTTTTGTCGGCGGCAGGCAGGGCTTCCTCGCCCTCACCCATATCGATGAGGAGCTGATAGCGGTCCATCCAGTCGTCAAGCAGAGAGAACTCTTCGATGATTTCGTCTTGTATTTCGTTGATCGTCATTGTGTGTATTTTTTGTCGGGAGATGCTGCGTGAGATTTGCGCTTTTGCGGGCTGCAAATTTACTTCGCGCGGTTGTTTTCTTCGTGTAGGAATTGAATAAGCGTCTGCCCTACGCCGCGTAATACATCGACGGAAATGTTTTCCGGTGTGTCGCGCGTCGTATGCCAGGTTTCGCTGAATCCTGTACCGGTATTGGGGATGATATCAATGGTCGGAATGCCTGCGATTTGGTTCATCGGGATGTGATCGTCTTCTACCATTGTGCCATCGTCTTGCACAAAAAGATTGTCGGCACCAACTGACGCTGCGGCAGCCCACACGCGGGCTACGACATCTTGCGCGTATTTCATCGAAAAATACTCGAAGGGGAAGCGAGCGTCACTTCCGCCAACCATATCCAAGAGTATGCCGCAGCGAGGCTTGTAGCCCTTGGGCAGATTTGAGGCCCAATAGCGCGAACCTAAGCACCAGTCGCTCTGGTCGGGACTCTGTTTGCCCCAGTAGGGTGCACCGTAATCTTCTATATCGAAGCAGACAAAATCTATCCCATACGAGGGGTTGATTTCCTTGATTTGGCGGGCAATTTCCAATAAGACGGCTACTCCGCTCGCGCCGTCGTTGGCGGCCATCACGGGTTCGCGGTGCTTGCTGCTATCGGGGTCGGCGTCGGCCCAGGGGCGGCTGTCCCAATGTGAACAAAGGACGATGCGGTTCTTGAGTTCGGGGCGGTAGGAGGCGATGATGTTGTTGCACTTCAATTGCTTGCCATCCCAGCCCTTGAGGGTGGTTTTCTGCTCTTGTACTTGCAGGCCGTAGCGCTTAAACTGCGCGACGATATAGGCGGCGCAGCGGTCGTGGGCCGGACTGTTGGGGACGCGGGCGCCGAAATCGCACTGGGCTTTTACGAAGGCGAAGGCTGAATCGGCGTTGAATTGCACGGCCGAGAGGTCGGCGGCGGGCGCAGGCCGGTCGGCGCTCTTGCCGGACTTGCAGGCGCTGAACAGAAGTGCGGCGAAGAGGGTGGTGAGGAGGGTTGCTGTATGTTTCATTCGGAATGTTTTTGTTGGATTGCGGGCTTGAAAGCAGACCGTATGGGGTTGGGGGAGTGGATTATAATTTGATTTCGCCTTGAAAGCGGGCCTGACTCATAATATGTATGAAGTTGCCACCCCAGATTTTGCGCAACTGAGACTGGTTTAGGCCGGCGGCCATCAGGCGTCGGGTGAGGTTGATCATTTCTGCGGCTGAAGCCAATCCGGGTACGCCGCCGTCGCCGTCAAAATCGCTGCCGATGCCTACGTGATCGATGCCGGCAACGTCTATCGCGTGCAGGATGTGGGCCACGACGTCATCGATGGTGGCTTTGCCGTCTTCGCGCAGGAATCCTTTGTAGAATGTGATCTGAATAACGCCACCTTTGTCGGCCAAAGCTTGGAGTTGGGCGTCGGTAAGGTTGCGCGGGTGGTCGCATAATGCGCGGCAGCAACTGTGGGTGCAGACCACGGGGACGCTACTGCAATTGAGGACGTCGTAAAAGGTTTTCTCGCCGGCGTGGGAGAGGTCGATCAGCATCCCGACGCGGTTCATTTCGCGCACGACTTCCCGGCCAAAGTCGCTCAAACCATTGTGCTCGTTCTTGGAGCGCACGGCAGAATCGCAAATATCGTTGTCGCCGTTGTGGCAGAGCGTCATATAGATCACGCCTTCTCGACGGAAGAGTTCTATATTTGCAAGGTCGTGCCCAATGGCATAGCCGTTTTCAATGCCCAGAAGGACGGCGCGCTTGTCATGGTTTTTCGCCCTAAAAATATCGTTGGGGCTGATGGCCAAAACGGCGTTCTTGGTCTCGTTGACCATCGCCTTGATCGCTCCAAGCAAATGATAGGCTTTGGCGCCGGCGTTGCGATGCCCCGTTTCGCTGCGCTCGCCTTGCGGAAGATAGGCCGCCATAACCACTGCATCGATGTGGCCCTCCGTTAATTTGTGCATATCGACCAAGATTTTAGGGTCGCGCTGTACGAAACGGACGCCTTGATCAAAGAACATGGGCGTATCGGTGTGGGAATCGAGCGTCACGATCTGGCGATGCGTGGCTACGGCGCGGCGATACGATTCTGCTTCTTCCACAAACCAGCGGAAGAGGGGGAGCTGGCTCTTGTCGCCTTCTTGCAAAAAGCATTCGGGGTGCCATTGTACGCCGACGATGCTTTTCTTTTCGTTACTCTCGATGGCTTCTATGACGCCGTCGGCCGCATAAGCTGTCGTGCGGAAGCGATTTCCGGGATCGGCCACTGCTTGATGGTGCACGGAGTTGACCGCAAAGCGTTCGCCGAGCAGACGAGCGACGATGGAGTCCGGTTCAGCCGTCACATAGTGCGATGGTACGCCGCGCGGCATTTCTTGGTCGTGTTTGAGGAGCGGCGTAGGTTCGGGCATAGCTGTGCGCAAATCTTGGTGCACTGTTCCGCCGAGCGCTATGGCTAACGACTGAATGCCTCGGCAAATACCCAGCATCGGGATCTGCCGATCATAGGCGAGCTGAATCAAAAGTAATTCGCTGCGGTCTCGTTTCGGATTAATTTCGCCCAAGGCCGGCAGCGGGTCTTCCCCGAAATAGAGCGGGTTGATATCAGCTCCGCCTGAGAGCATCAAGCCGTCGATGCGGTCGAGCATAGAAAGCAGCAGCAGAAGGTTGTCCGACGGCGGAATAACCAAAGGTATGCCTCCCGCCGCTTCGATGCTTGCGTAATAGCCTTCGGCGAGTTGGCAGCCATATTTGCCAAAATTGCCCGTAATACCTATAATGGGTCGAGCGGAGTGGTTTGGAAAATGGTTTGTGACCGACAAATAATCAGCTTTAATATCGAAATTCATAGTCCTCAATATATAATGGTGTGAGCCGTCCTTGTCGCGCGTCAAATCAATAGGTGCGAGGCAGGTCCGTGCTTCGGATCGCAGCTTGAAGTGCTGAAGTTTCTCTCCGTTCAGCCGGGAGGGCGGCCATAGCGGCGCGTTTTGGGTTCGCTCTGTCGTGGCTGCAAACAATCATCGTCGAGAGCCTTTCGGCCTTCGACGATGATATAATTTAGCTTTTACGGTTTTTTCTCTTTGGGTTCTCAGGAAACCATCCTTTCTTCACACGTTCTTTTTGCTCAAATAATTCTAAGATGGTCCATAAGTTTGTTACGCCCAGAATAGCGCAGAGGCAAGACCAAAAAAGTGAGGCAATAAAGAGCGAAGCGCAAAGGAAGCCCAGCCCCATCACAAGGAAGATCCACCAGACGCGTGTGCCGAAATAATATTCAGACTTGATGACGATCGGGTGAAACGCACCAATGATAAGAAACGTGCAAAGCCCGAGAAGAACGCCTTCGTATTGCATTAATCAATCGGGTCCTTCGGGCGTCGTCCCGGCTTGCGTTGCCGCGGCGGGAGCTCAAAGTCGGCGCCCGGTATGGGGAAATTGCGAGAGACGGTCTGCTCCAGAGAGATCAAAGTCTCCGTTGCCGTCACACCTTCTATGCTTTGGATCTTACCATTGAGCAATTGCATAAGATCTTCGTTGTCGTGGCAATAAAGTTTGACAAGCATCATATAATTGCCCGTCGTATAATGACACTCTACAATTTCAGGTATTTTCTCCAATTGTTCAGCTACTTCGCGATACATCGAACCACGAGCGAGCGATATTCCTACATACGTACACGTGCTAAAGCCTACGCTTTTCGGGTTCACCGTAAAGCCGGAACCTGTGATAACGCCATTCTCCACGAGGCGCTGTACGCGCTGATGAATAGCTGCACGTGAAACACCACATACGGCTGCCACGTCCTTAAACGGTACGCGAGCGTTGCCGGAGATGATGCTCAGAATCTTCAAATCTAATTTATCAACTTTTTCCATTTATCTTTTGTTAAATGCTTAAGCAGTTGCAAAGATAATCAAAAAAGAAATAACCTTACTTTTCTCCATCTTTTTTCTACAAAATAAGGGGTAAAATGGGCTTTTTTTTGTCTTTGAAGTCTACTTTTTTTCGTTACAAGACTCAAAAACGACGTTTCTTACTTGTTGTGTCTTATCTTGCATTTATTTACGTAGGATGCTCCTTTGTGCCCGGTTTTCGGCTTGTTGCTTCTTTCTTTTTAGGCGATGCTACCGGCGGGCGTGGCCTTGCGACGCGTCCGGCCGATGATCTATATATTATATAATGTGTAGGTTATATAATGTGTAGGGCGATGCATATCGGCGTAGGCATGGTTTTCAGCGGGCGGTAGCGGTCAAGGATTCCGGTGCGTGCTGCGAGGCGAAACGTAGCCTTTTCTTGGCTGTCGCCTTACTTTTGAGGGGCAACCGACGGGCTTTCTGAGCGGCGCTGTGCTGACGGCCGACTTTTTGCTCGCGACGAAAAAGTCTGCGCTCGTGATAAAAAAGCTTGTGCTCGTGAGCGCAAGCGTCTTGTTCCGATTTTCGTGTGAGCCAATCGGGTTACGGCTGCACTGTAACGAAGATTTGACGATCAGCAGGGGCGTTTTTGTGGGCGCGCGGGGCGGTTTGATGGGCGTAACTGTCCGTTTTGGCAAAAAATGGGCGAGGCGGCGAGGTGTTAAACTTGCATAGTGTAACCATTTGTAAACTAAAATATGGTCATGATGGGTTGGCCGGGGTGGATTGTCGAATTTCCTACTTGTAATCTCTAAGATAGCAAAACGGGGGTCTAAAATCAAAAAAAAGATAAAACACAGCGGCTCTCTCAATTCTGCTCTCGTTGGTGCTTCGCTGCTTGCTTGTGGCGATAAAATGGCGGGCTGTTTGTCGGTAAACGCGCCGTAGACATCAAAAAAAATGACATCAAGTCGGTCCAAACAGCCGATTTTCGATTTCTTCATTGTACTTTTGCAAAAAAATAGGGTGCCGATGGCAATAAAAGGCCCTGTTTTGCTGTTTTTCATGCAGACCCCCGCGCAGGTTTTACGACATAATCATCGCAACTCTCGCTGCTTTGCCTGCGCCGGAGCCCTTTTTCGTCTACCCGCCTCTCGCTGCCGGTTACGATCCTGAAACCGCTCAGGCGCCCGCCTACAC
>JABZGO010000139.1 GCA_015259305.1 Alloprevotella tannerae
GCCTCCTCGTTGGCGACGTGAAGCAAAGCATCTACAGATGGAATGGTGGCGACTGGAATATCCTACAAAACATTGAAAAAGAATACCCTGCGGCACGCGTAAATAGTTTGCGTGAAAATTATCGCAGTGGGCAGCACATCATAGACTTTAATAACGCTTTTTTTCCGGCGGCCGCGCAAATGCTGGATCGATTGGAAACGGATGAAACGGACGACGCCGCGCACCTGCTGCAAGACATCTATGCCGATGTTTCGCAAGTTTGCCCTCGAAAAACGGCCGATGGCTACGTAAGCGTGACGCTGCACGATGCAGAAACCGACGTGCTCAATGCGGAAGCGGAGGCTTCGCTTTACCAACAAATACAAATGCTCCGCCAAACCGGCGTGGCCTATACGGATATGGCGATCCTCGTCAGGCGAAACAAGGAGGCACAGGCCATAGCCGAACGCTTCGCGGAGCAGCATTTGGACGTGCCGCTCGCTTCTGCGGAGGCCTTTCTCCTATCGGCCTCCCCCGTCGTGCAACTCTTAATCAGTGCGTTGCGCTGCTTGATGGACGAGAAGGATACTTTGTCGCAAGCCGTCGCCACGCGGATCTATTGCAACCACATCTTGACCGAAAATCGCCCGATGAGCGACATCGCCGAAGCCGGCTCAACGCTGCTGCCCGCAACATTTGTCAGGCGCCGCGTAGCCTTGGCGGAAATGCCGCTGTTTGAACTCATAGAGCAACTCATCTTGATTTTTACGACCGGGCGCTCGGACGAACGCATCGACATAAGCGGTGAAAGCGCTTATATCACGGCCTTTTTGGATCAAGTACTGGCCTTTCTCGACGAAAATCCGTCTTCGATTGAAGCCTTCCTTAATTTCTGGGACGAGGAAGCAGCGGCGAAGACCATTCCCTCAACGGCTGTCGACGGCATTCGCATCCTGACGATTCATAAGTCGAAAGGACTGGCCTTCCACACGGTACTTATTCCCTTCTGCGATTGGGATATTTTTAATACAAAGCAAGGTAGTCGCTCCACGCTTTGGGTGCATCCGCAGGAAAGTCCGTACGACGAACTCCCTACCTTGCCTATCGAACAAAATAAAGCGGCGGCGCAATCGATTTTCCAAACAGAATATGAGCAGGAATTGTTAATGCAAAAGGTAGATGGATTCAACGCGGCCTATGTTGCGTTCACGCGGCCCAAAAAGAATCTTTTGATTTGGGCAAACGTGCCGCCGGCTTCGAATAAACCGACTTTCGGCAGCGTGATCGCGTCGTTCGCTGACCCGGACTTTGCGTCGGACGCGGATAGTGAGGACGCAGCATTATCCATCAAGACTTGGGGCGCCATTGTCCCCTCGCAAACGGCCGACAAACAAGCGGCGGAGGCGCAAAATCCGTTTGACGCGAAAGCAGAAGCTGTCCCCTTCCACTTTACGCCGCAACCGGTACGCGCCATCTTTAAGCAATCGAACAAATCGAAAGACTTCGTTCGCACGGAAGCCGATCCCGACGATTTGCAACAAAGTTATATTGACCGCGGAAAGCGCTTTCATCGTCTGCTTTCCGACATTGATACGGTCGAAGACTTGCCCCGCGCCTTTGAAAACCTACGCCGCGAAGGTTTAAGCGGACTCGACGACGCCGAGGACTTGGCTTTCTTGCGCAAACGCTTGATGGACGCGAAGGTAAGTCGATGGTTCGACGGCTCGTGGCAGCTTTTCAACGAGCATACCATACTCTCACGCAACAACAACCAACTCTCGCGCCACCGGCCCGACCGCGTCTTGGTGAAAGACAAGCAGGCGGTGGTCATAGACTGTAAGTTCGGCGCGCCGGCCGCGTCTCACGCTCCGCAAGTCAAGACCTATATGCACCTGCTCCAAACGATGGGCTACGAAAGTGTGACCGGCTGGCTCTGGTACGTGTATCAAAACAAGGTAGAAAGTATTTCGTTATGACAGATCCTTTTCTTCAGCTCGTCGCGCAAGACTTACGGCGCCGAAAAGTAGACTTCGCGCACACCACGGTTGTCTTTCCGAACAAGCGTGCCGCTTTATTTTTCATAGAATACCTTGCTGTCGACGAAAAAGCCGTTTGGGCGCCGCGCTTTTGCACCATCGGCGAACTTTTTTCGGCCTTTTCGCCGCTCACGGCGGCAGATCCTATTGAAACAATCTGCCGTATGTATCGCATTTATGCGGACTTGGCGCAGACGAGTGAGCCTTTAGATCTTTTTTATGGCTGGGGCGAGCGGCTTTTGTCCGACTTCGAGCAGGTCGATAAAGCGATGGCGGATGCGGAGCGCTTGTTCGTCAACGTCAAAGACTATAATGCGATCGACTTCGGCAACTTTTTGAGCGACGAACAGCGGGCTGCGATTGAGCAAGCTTTTACGACGGCACACACAAGTCCGCCGGAGGGCATCCGAGAGCGGTATTTCGCTTTCTGGAACCTACTCTTGCCGCTCTACAACCAATTAAATGCCGCCCTAAAACAAGATGGGAAGGCCTACGAAGGCGCTATTTTTCGCGAAGTTGCGGAGCGGCTGAGCGCCGGAGAGGATTTGGCCGGCACCGATTCTGACTTGTACGTTTTTGTGGGCTTTAATGCGCTCGACAAGGTGGAGGAAGTACTCTTCAAACACTTTCAGCAGGCCGGCCGCGCCTTGTTTTATTGGGATTATGACCGCTTTTATCTCGACGACACCGCAGAGGCGGGCCGCTTTCTCCGACAAAACTTGCGCCAATTCCCAAACGCCTTGGACGAGGATTGTTTCGACAATTTTCATGACAAGGACTTCTGCTTCGTGGCCGCACAGACGGAAAACGAGCAAGCGGCTTACGCGACGCAGTGGTTGAATAAGCACCTCACAGATGAGCCTAAGCGCACGGCCATCGTACTCTGCGATGAGCAACTCTTGGAGCCGACGCTTCACGCTTTGACGCCGAGCGTTGCAGAAGCCAACATTACGAAAGGATTTCCGCTTACGCACACCTCAGCTTACAGTTTGATGGAATCTTTCTTTGAAGCGGAGGCGGCGAAGGCTGAAACGGCCGCGCGTTCATCAAAATCGGCGACTCCGCCGACGGACATCGGTGCGCTCCTTGCCCAACTTTCTGCGGCCATACAAGCGGCGGCGCAGCAGGCGGACGCGACAGCGGAAGCGCCCGACGCAACGCCATCCGACAATGATCGGTTTCGCCAACTATCGGTCGAAGCTTTTTTCCAATCTTATACAATTATCGAGCGCCTGCGAGGCCTTGTCGAGAGCGGAATGTTAACCGTTACGCCCCCCACCCTACATCGGCTGATCCGCCGGTTAGCCGCGCAAACTTCTATCCCTTTTCACGGCGAGCCGGTGGCAGGATTGCAATTGATGGGAATCTTGGAAACGCGTAACTTAGACTTTGAAAACATTCTCTTACTCTCAACCAATGAGGGCATTATGCCGGCTTCGGGCATCGAACTCTCATTCATTCCCTTCGCCATCAGGCGGGCGTTCGGCTTGCCTTCGACTACGCATCGCTCCGCCGTGTATGCGTATTATTTCTTCCGTCTTTTGCAGCGCGCCCGCCACGTTACGTTTACTTATAATGCGACGCCCGACGGACTACGCGGCGGCGAGATGTCACGATTTATGATGCAGCTCCTCGTGAGTGGCCGTTTCCGGATACGACAAGAAGCCTTGAATGCGCCCCGACTGCTCCCGCAGCCCACGCCGATTGAAGTGGCGCGCCCGGCAGACCTCTTTGAGCGCCTCAACCCTGTGCGCGACGGGCAGCAAGTGGCGCTTTCGCCCTCTTCGATCAATAAATACATTGATTGCCCCCTACAATTTTATTATCATCGCGTAGCGCGTTTGACGCCCCACGAAGATACAGACGCCACCCTCGACAATAGAATTTTCGGCAACGTATTTCACCAATTGGCAGAAGACTTTTACAAGCCCTTTGAAGGCAAAGGAAAGATAGACCCTCAAAGATTGGCGTATTATCATGAGCATCCCGAGCGACTCAATCCGCTGATTGAAGAGGCGTTTGCCAAGAACAATGCGCCTTATCGCTTGGTTGATGCAACGATTGTTCGCAACTTATTTCGCCGAATGTTGGCTTACGACTACCGTTTAGCCGATTTGGAAATTGTACGTTTGGAATGCGACGTCGACATCTCCCTGCCGCTCAAGATCGACGGCACGGTGCGTCCCTTCAACGTAGGCGGGCGTATCGACCGCTTAGACATAGCCCGCACGCCCTCGGGTTTGCGCACCTTGCGCGTGGTCGATTACAAGACGGGCACAAAAGAGCAAAAGGCCAACAAGATGGAAGATCTCTTCATACCGAAAAAAAGTAGGCCCTACTACATCTTCCAAACTTTTCTCTACGCTTTGGCGGTGCAAGATAAGGTGCGCGAGTTTACGGGTGAGGACTTGCCTGTCTCCACCGTACTCTTTCACATTCCGCTCATCAATGACGCTTACGATCCTTGGATTCCTTTTGCGAAAGAGCGCGTCTACGATTTCGGCCCGTTGGCGGCCGACTTCCGCGAGCAGAGTATCGAGCTCTTACAACGTATGATGGACACGCCTACTTTCCGACAAACGGACGACTTGAACGTATGTGCCCACTGCGATTTCCAACAATTGTGCGAACGAAACGTAAAATCTGATTATTAAGTTTTGATATGCTGAACATAAACATTACGCCCGAACTGCAAAGCGTGGCGCCGCAATACGTAGGCGGCTTCCTCGAAGCCGAAGTGGTCAACGGGCCGACACCGGCTGCCCTTTGGCAGGAGATAGAGGCTTGCAGCGAGCAACTTCGCGCGGCTTTTGATACGACGACGATCAAACAACAAGCCGGCATTGCCGCAACGCGAGCGGCCTATAAGGCGGCCGGCAAAGATCCGAGTCGGTATCGGCCTTCCTGCGAGCAGTTGGCGCGCCGCGTGCTCCAAGGTAAGTCGCTCTTTTCTATTGATACGCTCGTCGATTTAGGCAATTTGGTATCCTTAGCCTGCGGCTGTTCTACCGCCGTGCTGGATCGCGAAAAAATCGTGGGCGATACGATCAATCTCGGTCTGGGCCGGCCGGAAGAACCGTATGAGGCCATCGGACGCGGACAACTTAACATAGCCGACCTGCCCGTGTTCCGAGACGCAGAAGGCGCTTTTGCCACGCCAACGAGCGATAGTGTGCGCACAATGTGTACAGAAGCGACGACAAAGGTTTTGATTATCATCAATGGCTATGATGGTGATGCGGAAAAAGTCAAGCAGGCACTGGAGCATACTTGGCAACTGCTGACGCGCTACGCAAAAGGCAGCGGCGAAGCGCGCATCGTGCTGACGGCGAA